>USFX01000010.1 GCA_900553965.1 uncultured Prevotella sp. | reverse complement strand
TCCGGAAAGACACAGAGAACAAAACAATTAATCTTATAAACCATTAAAAACAAAAGAAAGGAAACAAATTATGGCAGTACATTACAGACTCTATCAGAACAATCGTGCGAACAGTGAGCAGTATAAGAAGTGGTACGGACGCTCCGTCGTCGTAGACAGTGTGACCACGGACCAGCTGGCGGCAGAGATCGAGGCCAACTGTACGGTCAAGCGGGCCGATATCCTCGCCGTTCTCAGTGAGCTTGTCGTCGTGATGAAGCGCGAGCTGCAGAGCTCCAAGCGTGTCTGTCTCGACCGTTTCGGCGCATTCAAGATAGGATTGAGCACGAAGCCGGCGGAGACGGCAAAGGACTTCAATGTCAAGGACAACGTCAAGGGCATGCGCATACTCTTCCGTCCCGAGCTCCACATCGACGCGACCGGCCGCCGCGTGAAGTCGTT
This sequence comes from uncultured Prevotella sp., assembly GCA_900553965.1. Classification (GTDB taxonomy): domain Bacteria; phylum Bacteroidota; class Bacteroidia; order Bacteroidales; family Bacteroidaceae; genus Prevotella. Next base: position 26,004 of record USFX01000010.1, on the reverse strand, counting down.
CCTCGACGGCTGCAAGGTGGCAGAGCTTCCTGTCAACATGATAGACAAGACTGAGCCTGAGACCGGAAACGGTCAGGCCGGCGAGTGATGAGGGCGTGAAAGAGGTTTAGGTATAGCGGGAGTACAATCCGTGCAGACGTGTGCGGATGGTGCTCCCGCTTTTCGTTTTATGTATTTGGTGAGGCGGAGGTCGGAAAGAAAGGAAAAGAAAGATTGGGCAGAACGGATATTTAGCAGACTATTTTCGCCCTGTTGTGGAAAATTTTACTTACTTTTGCAGAGTAAAGCAAATTACACGCTAAGTGATATGACAGATAAAAGTGCTACAAACTTAGAACAGACCAATCATATAGAACGGACATCGAGACCCATGCAGGAGGCGGATGTGGCAGAACAGATGCTCCGGCTGCAGACACCACAGGCACAACAGCAGAAAGAAGTGCACGCTGGGGTGTGTCCTATATGTGGCACCGCGGTTGACGAAGGTGCTGACTACTGCGAGTCGTGCCACAATTATATAAATACGGGCGTGTGCTCGTTTTGCGGTGCGCATGTAGACGCAACGTCGGCATTCTGTCCAGAGTGCGGTAGCCCAAAGGCCGGAATAGAATGTCCGGTATGTAAGACAATGAACCATTTTGCGTTTTGCAAGCAATGCGGCACGCCGCTCACGCAGGAGGCTGTGGCGATGGCCCAGAAGTACAGGCAAGGCCCACTGTATGATGACATTGTGAGTAAGGCGCGCGAACTGGCCCGTCTGGAGCGCGTGCTGCCATATACGTCAAGTCAGGATATGGAGAACGATCATGCCACGGAACGTTTGCGGCAGAGGGTGCTGGAACTCCTGGCACGTGACCGTGGCGAGGAACCGGCTGTCGTGACTGAACAGAAGTCTGACCGCATGACGGAAGAAGAGCTTGAAAAACGCAAGGCGGAGATAATGGACAGTCTGGCCGGTCTGCTTGAGCGGATGGATGTCTCGCCGGATGTCTCGCCGGTGAAAGCCCGCAATTATGTCATGGCATGCCGTCCGGCTGGTCTGAGAGTTGCCTGGCTTTGCAACTATAAGCACGCCATGCACAGCAGTCCGTGCGGATGTGCTAAACCGCAGATGGGTGGACGCTGGATTGTTCTTGGGAAAAACAGTATGGAGCAAATTAAAGATGACAAGTGACATGGACAATGACGAACTTACGATACGGATGGACCGGGCCGGTGGTGACGCAACCGTGGACATGACGGTATCGGTTGAGAAGACGGACCGCACGCTGAGGCTCGGCAAACCGGAAACAGAACCGGAGGCAACGTCGTTGGCGGTATTGCGGACAGAGAACTTCGTGTTGCGGGGGCAGACATATATCTGCCGCCGGAGTTTGAGCGACAACTCCGGTGAGGCACAGGTGTTTCTGGTCTGCTGCGACGGTCAGGACTATGTTCTCAAACTATATTATCCAAATGTCCGTCTTAAGAAAGATGTACTGCGGGTCGTGGCCAACATCAGGTTCGACATGATTGTCCGGCTTTATGATTTCGGTAAAATCTACATCGACGGCCGCCAGCGTTATTATGAGCTCATGGAGTATCTGCGCGGCGGGACGCTCGGAACATATAAACTGAACGGAAATCTGAATCTTTTCAGACGCATCGCACTTCAGGCTGCCGCAGCTCTGGCTTGCTGTCATAAGAACAAGGTGATACATAAGGACATCAAGCCGAGCAACTTTTTCTTCCGTGACGCGAAACACACGGAGCTGGTGCTCGGAGATTTCGGTATCTCGTCGGTTATGAAAGGTGACGGGAGCCTTCACCGCACGATGCAGGCACGTACTCCGATGTATGCAGCCCCAGAGATGTATAACGATGTCATAGACGGCGAAGTGGAAATTTCGCCGGCAGCCGATTTCTATTCCCTCGGCATAACGTTGCTTACTTTGTGGATTGGCAAGAATCCGCTCGGAAACAATGAAAGGGTGATGATGAAACGGAAGAACGAGGGACGTCTTGACGGTGTCCGTGAACTTCCTGATAGGGTACGTATGATAATACAAGGTCTGACGGCGGTCAAGCCTGAGACCCGTTGGACGTATGAAGAGGTGGAACGGTGGTTTCTCGGCGAATCGCCAAAGGTGGACATGACGTCGCCGCATCTGCAATACCGCAGTTTCATCGTTGATCCGGAACGTAATCTTGTCGCCGACAATGTGGAGGAGCTCATACCGCTGCTTTTGGACAACGAGCGTGCGGCGTGCGGCTATCTCTACAGCGGAAAGATTTCGGAATGGCTGGAGCAATGCGGTAACAGCAAGCTGAGCATATATGTGGATGACATCGTGAAGAACAGGTATCCGGCAGACCGGCATGCCGGTTTCATGGCAGCGATATACACAATGGATCCTGACTATCCGTATATGGATATAAAAGGCCGCAGTCTGCGCGGGAAGAGCGAAATCGTAATGTCATTGATGGAGAATGCCGATGATTATGTGACTGTACTGACCAACAGAAATGACAGGCTATGGCTGTATTTGGAGACACATACAGCGTGTGCCGTTGACAGAATGCGCGGTTATTTTTCTTCTGTCGGCGATGAGGCTGCCGGGCGGCGTGCCGTGATGCGCGTTGTTTATGAGCTGGACCCCAGCACTCCCTTTATCTTTGGTCATGCGTCCTTTACTTTGAAGGAAATCGTGCGTTGTTTTGGATATGGTCAAATGTCGGAAGACACGTGGCACAGTCTGACAGACGGACGTCTGCTGTCGTGGATGTACAGTCATGAGGACGACATGGCATGTGAGTCACTGAGAATAATGACGGAGGGGAAGCCATATTCGGAGCAGCTTGCATATAAGGTATTGTACAACATAGACCGTACCGCTGCATACGACCTACGTGAGGCTGATACGCCTCAAAAGGTTGGAGAACTTATGAACGAACAGTTGCTTCAATGGCAGCTGCTGGACGATGCCGGTTTTGCCGAGAAGATGACTGAATATCGCAGCCGGGACGGCCGATTCCAATATTTTGCGCGTCTGCACGGTTGGATGGAGCAGATAGGTGAGGCACAGAGATGTTTTGACCTTGACAGCATGGAAAACCGCGAACGTCTTGGTGCATACGATCTGAGAACGGCGGCATACAGAATGTGTCGTACGCTTGGCGTTATGCCATCATACGTGTTGCAGGACGGAACAGTGCTTACGGATGGACTCAACATAGACAACAAACATCGGTCGGCCATACGGACAGAAATACGTTCGGGGTATTTCCCGCAGTGGCTGTCTGTTTTCTATCATGAGAATCCTGATGCAGACTTCAGTGAGGTCTACGGCTATGAGTATACGCTGGAGCGCTGGATAACGGTGCTGGGAGAATATGACGCTCAGATGATTTACAACAAGAGGTTCATTGCGGCAAAAACGGAAACGGCCCACAAGTATGATGAGGTGCGTCGTGAATACAGACAGGCAAAAATGAAGGAAACGTTCTGGAAAACGGCTTTCTACGGTTTGTGTTCTGTATGGCTTTTGATGCTGATAGTTTGTGGTGTGGGCAATCATGACAGTCTGCTGGCCCATACGATACTCGCAGTCGGTATTCCTGTCGGTGGCGTATCAGCATTAATCGCCGGTACACGGGCCTTTTTCCGTGGTTACGGTTTTTTCATGTCGTGTTTATGGGCTGCGGGCGGTTTCCTGACTTCCCTAATTCCGATAATGTTGCTGAAGTTCGTTGAACAGCAATGGCCGGTTTTGTTTGTTCCGGTTATAATCGTGCTGACATTAATATATATGGGAATCTGTCATCTGACATGTTTCCGCGAAGACAGCATGGACGACAGCCGGTTTATGGGAGACATTCTGAAAGATGACGTCAAGACGACACTGATAGAACCACTCTACTATACGTTCAAGACAAAATCCTACCGTTTCAAGGGGTCAAAGTTCGGTATCCTCGATGATGTGCAGGACCGTATCCGTTCAATCTCCAGTGAGGTCGTGCTCCATTATGTTCTTTGGACGTTGATGGCGGCAATGCTTGTCATTGAAATGATTGTCTATAATCCGAAAATGCTCAATGTGGATGTCCCAGGACAGAGCAAGTGGCAGGCATCGGTCGACGTGTCGGTAATGTCGTTGAAGCATAATATGAAGTGAGGGCGGATATGAAGTGCGAGCATTGCAAGAAGGACAATCGTGCCATAGCCAAATATTGCCGGTGGTGTGGAAAGCCGTTGGCGTTCGATTCCGTACTTGACAGTCTGGTAGGGCTTGAAGAAGTGAAATGTCAACTCAAGACGGTGGTGGACACCTACACATATCTCCATTCGCGGAAGGATGTGGCCAATGTTAGGCTGAGTGTGAATGCCATAATAATGGGCGAAACCGGTACAGGCAAGACAATGCTTGCCGAGGTCATACGCGACTACTTCCACCAGCATCAGATTATCAAAAAGCCCAAACTGATAAAGGTGGACGCTGTGGACTTCCAGCGTTTTGTCGACAAGTGGGACGCGAATATCAAGGATGCAAAAGGTGGAATACTTTTCTTTGACAACGTACAGAAACTCCTGCCGGACAGATATGCCAATCAGGTCAATCCACTGGACAAACTGTTCGTGGAGATGGACGGATGGGGTGATGATCCTATAGTGATAATAGCCGGTCTGAACAAGGGATTGGACGACTTTTTTGCCAATAATCCAGCTGTAGCCAATCGCTTCAAATACAGATTTGATTTGCCGTCACCCGGATATAAGGAATTGTGTCATATATGTCGCAACGTGTTGCATGACAAGTATGGCATCACGATGTATTCAGAAGCGGCGGAAAAGAAACTCCTCCGTTATTTCAAATGGCAGGTAAAGACTAAGGATGATACGTTTGGTTATGCCCATCTTGCCATTAAGGTCGCTGAAGATATATTCACCTCGTTCATCAGCCGTGGTGCGGATGTCCATAAGGTAGAGGCTGATGATATACGCGGATATGTACCGGAGGAACGTTCCTTGGACGACATCCTGTCAGATATGGACCAATATATCGGTATGGATGAGGTCAAGCGTGCTGTCAGGGAGATTGCATACGCCGTGAAGAATGTTTCGGAACGTGCTGAACGTGGGCTCGGAGCCAAGGAAAAAATGGGTATGCACATCGTTCTGACCGGAAATCCCGGAACCGGCAAGACCACCATCGCCCGCAAACTTGGCGAGATATTGGCCGCTATCGGCTATTTGGACAGCGGTCATGTGGTGGAGACGGACCGTGCCGGAATGGTGAGCCCGTATCAGGGTGAGACACCGAAACTCGTAGACCGGCTTTGCGACAAGGCAATGGGAGGCATATTGTTTGTAGATGAGGCTTATACACTGGCACCTGTGAGCAGTTCAGGAGACCGTGACAGTCAAGGAGCACAGGCACTTGAAAAGTTGATGAAGCGAATGGAGGACGACCGAGGACGCTTTGTTGTCATATCGGCCGGCTACCGTATGGAAATGGACAATCTGTTCAGAATCAACCCCGGATTCCGTAGCCGATTCAATTATTTCCTTAATATAGAAGATTATACGCCCGATGAACTTTATCGTATATTGCTGAAGTTTGCCGAAGACAAAAAGTATATCGTTTCAGAACCGGCCGGATTGCTCATCAGAAAGATGATAAAGGAAATGTATGATTGCCGTGACAAGGATTTTGCCAATGGCAGAACCATGCGTCATCTGTTTGACCGGATATGCAAGAAACAGGCCGGACGGCTGGAAAAGGACAATCTGCAAACGCTAACTGACGAAGAGCTGATAACGATTAAGGAAGAGGATGTGCCGTATGAGGCTCCCCGGACGGTGGACTATACGGAATGTCTCAAACAGTTTGACGGTCTTGTCGGATTGGATGCAGTTAAAAAGGAAGTTTCCAATCTTGCCGCGTTCCTAAATTTGCAGGTTCACCGCGGTGAAACGGGAACATTCCAAGGGAAGCATTATGTGTTCACCGGAAGTCCGGGAACGGGTAAGACTACGGTTGCACGGATTATGGCAGATGTCTTCCGCACGCTCGGAGTTCTTTCCCGCGGTCAGCTGGTGGAGGCAGACAGAAGCAAACTCGTGGCCGGATATAGTGGTCAGACAGCCATCAAGACAAATCAGTTGATTGATTCGGCCATAGGCGGTGTGCTTTTCATTGACGAGGCTTACATGTTGAAGTCCGGAGATAATGACAGTTTCGGCGGAGAGGCCATCGACACGCTGTTGAAGCGCTTGGAGGATGACCGTGGCAAATTTGTATGTATTGTTGCTGGATATACGGATCAGATGCACGACTTTATTGATTCCAATCCTGGCTTAAAAAGCCGTTTCACGCAGACGATACATTTTGATGACTATACGGCGGATGAGCTGACCGAGATATTCATGAAGATGGCTCAGGCGAAGCATTTCATGGTAGATGAAGATACGAGGCTGGGAGTGAATCGCCTGTTCAGCCAGATGTATCTGCGTCGGGACAAGAACTTCGGTAATGCCCGTGAGGCCCGCCGTGTGTTCAACGAAACCGTGGAGAGGCAGAGCCAACGGCTCATGAAAGAAATAGGCAATCCACAGTTCCGTGAAGAGGATATGTACAGGATTGCTCCTGCTGATTTACCAGTATCGCAGAGCGAATGTGCCCGTCCGCTCGATGAGGTGCTTGGCGAATTGGAAGAGTTTGTCGGTATGCGTTCTGTGAAGGATATGATAAGACGTCTGGCTGTGCAGAGCATGTTCATGAAGCAGCGTTCGGTGCGGGGAGTTGGACGTGTCCAGCAGATGATTGTCAATTTTGTGCTGACCGGTAATCCCGGTACGGGCAAGACAACGATTGCGCGCAAGATGGGAGAAATATTGCAGAGCATGGAAATCCTGCCGTCAAGCAAGGTCATTGAGGTCAGCCGTGCCACATTGGTCGGCAAATACATGGGAGAAACGCCGAAGATAGTGAACAAAATGTGCGATAAAGCCATGGGTGGAATCCTTTTCATTGATGAGGCATATACGTTGGGTGGAGAAAATGATACTTACGGCAATGAGGCTGTTGAGACCCTTATGAAGAGAATGGAAGATGATCGAGGAAAGTTTGTGGTCATTGCTGCCGGATATAAGGATCAGATGGATGCTTTCCTCGCGCTCAACACTGGACTGTCAAGCCGTTTCACCCACAAAATGCACATTGACGACTATAATGAGGACGAGCTGATGGCCATATATAAGCAGATGGCGGCCAAGGAGCAGTATGTATTGTCTCCGGCAGCGGAAGCAAAGCTGATGGATGTTATATTCCATAAAGTTGTGACCAAGACTGCGGCGTTCGGGAATGCCAGAGAAATGCGCAATATGCTTGATTCTACAGTACAGCAGTTGTCCGTCAGGGTGTCTCTCATGTCACCGTCGCAGATTACACCGGAAACATATCAGCTCATCCTGCCGGAAGATATTGTATGACGGATGATAGTGGATACAACATAATTATATAGGTAGTAAAAACGATAAGCAATGATGATAATATGTCCAAGTTGTAAGGAAGAGATTGAAAGCGACTCCCGCTATTGTGACCAATGCGGGATACATTTGTTCTATTGTAGCAGTTGTGGACGTGTTGGAATGGGACGTCACTGTACGTACTGTGGTGGTCTGATGCGTGAGGCTCAGGACGGGACATTGCCGACAGCCGTGTCTTTCACTATTCCTGATACAATTCCTGTTCTGAAAATGACCAATGTCCAGCTTGGAATAAGCATAGTCGGTTCCAACGGAGCCGTGATAGGACGTCGTCAAGGACCTTACCGCCAGTTGTTGGAACAGAACAAATATATATCAGGGGTGCATGCACAGCTCATTTATGACCACAAGACGGGATGGTGTATTGTTGATAAGAACTCTTCAAACGGAACCAAGTTGAACAATAAACAGTTGCAGCCGGAATGTGTGACAGCTCTTAGAAGTGGTGATACGGTTTCCATTGCAACCCTCAATTTTCTTGTGGATATATCATGATATGTCGTTGTTGCGATATTGTTTGATGTGAAAGAAGAAAGGATGATATAAGTATAAAGACAGACATGAAGAAGTTGTTGATATCGGCTTCCTGCCAGACCGGTTCTGTGAGAAGTCATAATGAAGACATGATACTGGTGGCGGACGAATTTATCAGGAACCGGACACACGGCAGTGAGATTGCCATTGATGGTGAATCACGTTTTGCCGTGGCTTTGGCAGATGGCCTTGGAGGGTGTAATGCAGGTGAGGTTGCCAGTCTTGAGGTTCTGACCAATCTCCGCTTCTTTGTCAGCGATATGCCTAAAGGGCTTGACGGAACCGGTTTCAAGGTTCTTATGGACGACTGGCTGGAGTCCGTCAATCTCATTATATCATCAAAAGGACATGTCGACTCTTCTTTGTTCAACATGGGAACCACGCTTGTGGCCATGATTTGTTATGACGGTCGTTTCTTCATGGTAAGTTGTGGAGACAGCCGCCTTTATCGTCTGCGTGACGGCGAACTGACACAACTTACCGTCGACCATTCCCTTGATACCATTACTGGCGATACCGTCCATTCGTGTGTCGTCATTAATTGTATCGGTGCAAATATCGCTCAGTCGTGGCTTGACCTTACCGATATGTCCGAAGATGTTAGGGATGGTGACCTTTATATGATGTGTTCCGATGGCCTTACCGATATGCTGCCGGACTTTAAGATACGTGAGTTGCTTTTGTCGGGAAATGGTGATGCCGACACTTTGTGCTCCGCAGCTATAGAAGCCGGAGGCTATGATAATGTATCAGTATGTGTAATAAGGATTATATAAAACGAAAATAACGATAGCTTATGCCATTAAGATTGCCGGACAGATTGCCTGCCATTGAGTTATTGAAGCAGGAAAACATATTCGTCATGGACAATTCGCGTGCCGTGTCGCAGGACATACGTCCTCTGCGGATTGTCATTCTCAATCTCATGCCGCTTAAGATAACGACAGAGACAGACCTCGTCCGCTTGTTGTCCAACACTCCGTTGCAGCTGGACGTCAGTTTCATGAAACTGAAAAGCCACACACCCAAAAATACTCCGATAGAACACATGATGATGTTCTACCGTGATTTTGAGGAAATGTCAGATGAGAAGTTTGACGGTATGATAATAACGGGAGCACCTGTGGAGACATATCGGTATGAGGAAGTGACATATTGGGATGAGATAAAGAAAATCTTTGCGTGGGCCCGTACTCATGTCACGTCCACATTATATATATGCTGGGCGGCACAGGCCGGACTGTATTATCATTACGGAATACCCAAATATCCGTTGCCGCGCAAGAAATTCGGTATTTTCAAACAGCAGATATCCGAACCGCAGCTTCCGATATTCCGCGGGTTCGATGATGTTTTCAATATGCCTCACAGCCGCCATACGGAAGTCCGGCGTGAGGACATCCTCGCCGATCCGTCACTGTCCCTCATAGCAGAGTCTGCCGACAGCGGTGTCAGCATCGTTATGGCCCGCGGCGGCCGCGAGTTCTTCATCACGGGCCACCTTGAATATGCTCCCGACACTCTCGACCGTGAATATCGCCGTGACAAGGACACACGCGATGACGTTGACATGCCGGTCGACTATTATAAGAATGACGACCCGTCACAGTCTCCGCTTGTGACGTGGCGGGCTCATGCCAATCTTTTTTATAACAACTGGATAAACTATTATGTTTATCAGGAAACACCATACGACATAAATAAGATAGAGTGACAGACTTAGAACTTCTTGCCCCTGCCCGCAATCTTGAATGCGGAAAGGCCGCCATAGACCATGGTGCCGATGCTGTCTATATCGGTGCCGAGCATTTCGGAGCACGTGTCGCCGCCGGAAATTCAGTTGACGACATTGCCGAACTGTGCCGTTACGCCCACCGTTATGCCGCGAAGGTTTATGTAACGGTCAATACCATCGTATATGATAATGAACTATCGGCCACCCGCAATCTTATCGACAGCCTGGAATATGCCGGAGTCGATGCTGTCATAGTTCAGGATTTCGCTGTGACCGGCATGGTCAGGCGGATGGCCCTGCATGCCAGCACGCAGATGGACAACCGTACGGCCGACAAAGTGAGATGGCTGCATGGGGCCGGTTTCAACCGTGTCGTTCTTGCCCGGGAACTGTCGGCCGATGACGTTGCCGCCATCCATGCCGCTGTTCCTGAAGTCGAACTGGAAGTATTTGTCCATGGAGCGCTGTGCGTGTCATATAGCGGGCTTTGCTATGCCTCGCAGTCGTGCTTCGGCCGTTCGGCCAACAGGGGAGAGTGTGCGCAGTTCTGCCGTCTCCGCTTCGACCTGACGGATGCCGACGGCCGTGTGATAGAGCGTGGCCGCCATTTCCTATCGCTGAAGGATATGAACCGCAGTGACGGACTGGAACAGCTTGTCGCAGCCGGAACGACGTCGTTCAAGATAGAGGGCCGACTGAAAGACGTAGCGTATGTGAAGAATGTGACAGCCGCCTACAGCCGTCGGCTTGATGCCATCATCCGCCGCCATCCCCATCTCTACCGCCGTGCGTCGCTGGGACGCTGCCGCTATACTTTTGAACCCGACCTGAACAAGACCTTCAACCGTGGTTTCACCGACTATTTTCTCAGCGGCCATCGCTCAGACATTTCCTCGATGGACACCCCAAAGGCCATCGGCGAGTTCGTCGGGACGGTCAAGGAAATCCGTGGAGGCTCATTCACCGTGGCCGGCATATCCTCATTTGCCAACGGTGACGGACTTTGCTTTCTGAATGAAGACCGCCTGCTGGAAGGTTTTAGGGTCAACAGAGCTGAGGGCAACCGCCTCTATCCTCAGAAAATGCCCCGTAGTCTGCGTCCCGGACAGCGTCTTTACAGGAACAGCGACCGCGAGTTTGAGGCCCGTCTGGAACGTCCGAGCGCGGAACGTAAAATTCCTATCCGTCTGCGTCTCGACGTCGTGCAGAAAGGATTCAGCCTCACCGCCACAGTTATTGGAGGCCGTAGCGTGGAGGTTTCCATCGCCGGAGAGCATCAGATGGCACAGCAACCGCAGCATGATAACATCGTCCGTCAGCTGACGAAACTCGGCAACACGCCCTACGAATGTTCCGAAGTCGATATAGACGAAGACTTCCGGTGGTTCATCCCGGCGAGCCGTCTTGCACAGTTGCGCCGTCAGGCTGTTGAACTTTTGGAGCAGGAATATCAGCAGATGCCTACGGCCATTCCCGTGCCTGTTTCCCATGACCATATTCCGGCCCGTCCCGCGCAGGAATACGCTCATTCATGTTTCTACAACATAGCCAACGGCGATGCACGCCGTTTCTATGACGGATGCGGCATGTCCGGTCTTTCGCCGGCCTTCGAGCTTCAGCCTGACCCGAATGCCCCGCTCATGCAGTGCCGCCATTGCCTGCGCTACGCTCTTGGCTTTTGCGTAAAACATGGAGGCCGTCGTCCGACGTGGCGCGAACCGTTGTCCCTCTCGCTTCCCGACGGCCGGCGGTTCCGTCTGGATTTTGACTGCCGCCGGTGTCAGATGTCTTTGTTCAAGGAATAAAACTAATTGATCAGAATGAGAATAGTTTCATCACATACCGCCATCACAGGCGTACGCCCATGGCTGTTGCGTCGCCACGTCTGCGTATCTTTTATATATACCGTAATCATTGTGGCTTTGCTGTCGTCCTGTTACAACTCTTCAAACCGGACGCCGGACGCCTGGAACCTTACGGAAAAGCAACTTGACTCTATCTCATTCTCAACGACCCACCATTATTCCCAAAACTACAATTTCGTTGTAAAGGCCGACACGCTTCGTCTTGTGTGCCAGGCGCCGGACGAACTGCCGTTCGACAGCGTCACTGTCGTCAGTGGCGACCGTGTCGTCGTGGCCGACATCATGACCATGCCGGCTGACACCATCGATTCCGTATGGGTCAAGATAGCCCGCGACCAGCTCACTCAGGGATGGATTCGCGAGAACGTCATGTTGCCGTCGGTGAAGCCCGACGACCCCATATCCCAGTTCATAGATGCCTTTTCCGACGTCCATCTTCTCATCTTCCTTTCCTTCGTGGTGATAGTCACGGCTGTCTACGGCCTTCGTTTCCTCAAACGCCATAATGCGCGTATAGTCCATTTCCGCGACATACCGTCGTTCTATCCTACGCTGCTGGCCATTCTTGTCGCCACGTCGGCCGTCGTCTATGCTTCCATCCAGCTTTTCGGGGCAGAGTCGTGGCGCCATTTCTATTACCATCCGTCGCTCAATCCCTTCTCCCTTCCGTTACATCTCGGGATATTCATGTGTCTTGTTTGGACGCTCATCATCGTGGCGTTGGCCGTGGTTGACGATGTTTTCCGACGCCTTTCCGTCGGCGAAGCCGTGCTCTATATGTGCGGTCTGGCGGCAGTTTGTTCGGTCAACTACATCGTGTTCAGTATCTCCACGCTATATTACGCCGGCTATCCCTTGCTCGCCGTTTACACCGTCTTCGCCGTCCGCCGCTATCTCCGTTGTTCACGGAACAGCTATATCTGCGGCCGTTGCGGGGCGGAGATGCGCAGGAAGGGCGTCTGTCCCGTCTGCGGAGCGGTCAATGAGTGACGGTATTCAGCACAGGATTAAATTCATAAAAAGACTTTGATGGAATTATAGTTAAGCGGAGGAATAGACAATCCTTTTCTATATTTTATTTTAAAAGTATCAGGCATTTACATATCAGATTGTAAATGCCTGATACTTTTATATCTGTCTCATAATAAATGGAAACAGAATACAGATAAGATAAACTTACAACTGAATTCTGTTCCCATTTACACAAAATCGTGGAAAGTGTCCAAGATTTGTTCTGATGTCATTTTACCTCAGAGCAAACCTTAACCATGATTACTTTGCTAATCCTCATTATCCGAATCTGCGTAAAGCTCACATTGTCGGATAACGGTTTCGAGGGCAGCTGCTTGTTCTTCTGGTGGGTACTTGTACTTTTTGAGCAATCGTTTTACCATAGAGCGCATTTTGGCACGAGCCGACTCCTTCTGCCGCCAGTCAATCGTTTTACTACTGCGTAAGGCTTCGGTCAGTTCCTTAGCCATAGCAACAAGTTGGTCGTTTTCATAGAAATCTCTTACAGCTTGAGGCCTTGTCAAGGCATCATAAAATGCTTGTTCTTCCTCTGTCAGTCCCAATTCTGATGCTTGCTCAGCATTTGCTTTCAGCTCCTGCGCCATTTTCAGCAACTCTTTTATCACTTCCTCGTTGGAAATCAATCCACGCAAGTATTCGGCAAGTCTGGCATCAAGCATTTCACTGAATTTCTCGGCTTCTACCATTCTTTTTTTAGCATGTTTTCTGATATGTTCTTCAAGCAAGCGCTTGAGCAGTTCAAGTGCAAAGTTTTTCTCTTTCATCTCGGCTATTTCTCGCAAGAAGTTTTCATCAAAAAGAGAAAATTCTGTTCCTTTGGTACTGAGTATCTCCACCACACCGTCTGCCTTGATAGCTACTTTGAGCAACTGCGTAATACGTTCGTCTATGATTTTTCGGGTAATCTTCTTGTTTCCCGTAAGGCGTAAAAGCAACGTTCTCACTGCTTCAAAGTATGCTTCTTCATAACGTTCTGCAGGAGTTAGAAGACTACGGCAGAGTGATGCGGCTTGTGTCAGATATTTGCTTTCTGCCATAAATACCTTTTGTGCTTCTGCAGGAACGGCATCCGCTAAGATAATGTTGCCGTTTTCACCTGTCTGTGTGGTAGGCTGGGAGGGGACGATATTATTCTTATCAAGCAGTATGTTCACACCGCCTCTTATAAGATTGGCTCGTTGTAAGTTTGAACAGTCTGCAAAAGCGGAATAGTCGTAGCTGTTCATGCATTCACGGCAACGCTTTAGTGCAGCGGCAAATTGCTGGTAAGCGGTAGTCTTGATATTCGGGTCTCCGAAACGTTTCTTGTCACGTCCTGTATAGTCGTGCATGGCTTTTTTAAGAGCCTTGGCAATGCCAATATAATCTACAACCAAACCACCGCTCTTTTCCGGGAAAACACGGTTTACCCTGGCAATAGCCTGCATCAGGTTATGCCCCTTCATAGGTTTATAAACGTACATCGTGGCAAGCGAGGGTACATCAAAACCTGTGAGCCACATATCCACTACTATTGCGATTTTCAGCGGTGAATTGTTGTCCTTGAACTGACGGGCCAATTCCTCTTTTCGTACGCCTGACCCTATGATGTCATTCCATTCCACAGGATCTTGATTTCCTTGTGTCATGACCACACAAATAATTTCTTTCCATTGTGGACGAAGTTCTATCAGTTTTCTGTAAATATCAATCCCAGTGGCACGGTCAAGCGCCACAATCATTGCCTTACCTGTAAGCAGATCAGCACGGTTATTCTCGTAGTGGTCTATGATGTCTTTACATAGGGTGTCGATGGTCTGTGGAGCTGAGAGCAAGGCGTGAAGACGTGTGTTTTCATCTTTGGAGCGTTTGATGTCCTGTTCTTCTGCTCCTTCTTCCGCAAGCTTGTCATACTCGTTGTCCAGTAATTTAAGCGTGTCGGCATCCAAGTCCAATTTCAACAAACGGCTTTCATAATAGACGGGGACGGTTGCTCCGTCTTCCACGGCTTGGGTCATATCGTAGATGTCGATATAGTTGCCGAAGACTTCTCTTGTGTCGTTGTCGTCTTGTTCGATAGGTGTACCGGTGAAGCCGATAAACGCAGCATGAGGTAATAGTTTACGTACAATAGCCGCAAAGCCGAGTTTTAGCTCACCTGTTTCTGTATCTACTTTGGTTTTGGTGTTTGACTGTGTGCGGTGGGCTTCATCGCTAATTACAATCACATCAGAACGATTGGTAATCAGTTTGTCACGGTCTTTGAACTTTTGGATGTTTGCAAAGATGATACCGTGGCTTTTACGTTTTTCAAGTAGTTCGTACAGGTTTTCTCCATCGGTAGCTTTGACGGGCTTCTGACGCAAATAATCGCTGCAAGCCGCAAAAGTGTTGTGCAGTTGATCGTTCAAATCGAGACGGTCAGTCAGAACAAGCAGGGTCGCACTCAACAGATTTTTCAAAAGCTGATGGGCATAGAACACCATTGAAAGACTTTTGCCAGAACCTTGTGTGTGCCAGAACACACCAATTTTTCCGTCATTGCGCTGCAAGGCTTGCTTAGTACAGTCAAGTGCTTTCTTTACGGCAAAATACTGATGATAGCCAGCAAGGATTCGTACTTTTTTATCCACTCCCATTGTAAGGGTGAAATCTGTAATAATATCAATGAATCGATGTTTGGTAAAGATGCCAATGAAGAGAGTATCAAAGTCTGCAACAGCCGTGCTTTCATAACTTCCGTCTGTGGTTTTCCACGTCATATATCGGTCAAGTGGTGCTGTAATTGTACCCACACGGGTGTCTGCCATGTCGCTTATCACAAGCATTTGGCAAGCAGTGAAGAGTTGCGGAACGATGCGCATATAGTTCTGCAACTGTTGGTGAGCCTCTTCTGAATTGGTGACTTCACGCGAAGGAGATTTCAACTCAATAACAGAGATAGGCAAACCATTGACGAACACAACGATGTCGGCTCGTTTGGTGGAATTGCCGTTTACAACCGTCCATTGATTGACAACTACAAATGAATTGTTTTCTATATTAACCGGGTCTATTATTTTGATATGGTCACTGCTCAGTGTCCCTTGACCGGTTTTGAACGTAACGTCCAATCCATTCTGTAGCCAGTCGGTAAGGGTAATGTTTGCGCTGACCAATGGCTGACTGAACAGTTCACGTATTTGTCGGATTGCTTCATCAACGGCTCCAGCTTTGTCTGTTCCATTGATAAGCAACATTGCCTTACGCAATGTTCCCGGTATGGTGGCATCTGTGAGATCTCGACAGGTGCTGGCTTCGAGTTCCGGACCATAATGATATTCATATCCCATTTCCTTGAATAAGGAAATTATCGACTGCTCGTATGAATCTTCTGTAAAATGAAACGTATTAGGCATAATATGTTGGAATTAAATTATCATTTATCCGGCGGTTCAGCTCGATTTTATCATCAAGAGATTTGAGAATTTGTACAATCTGTTGTTGGATTGATAATGGAGGTATTGACACAGTGAAATCACCGATAATGTCTTGCGTCATCAACGGTTGTGCTCCGCCTATGTGATGGTGATGGAAATCAAGTGTGGTCATAAGATAATAAAGGAACTGGGTGTCAACGATATCTTTTGCAAAAACTGAAATAGCGTTGTCAGATACCCAGCATTTGCAATCACATTTATAGACACATCCGCAATATGCACCAACCCGTCCAACTACAATGACATTTTCAGCATTATAAGAATTGGAATAGTCCATGATACCATTACCACCATAAACAGGAAAGACACCGTTGTTTTGTGGGCGTTTCTTCCCGTTCTTCATGTTGGTTATCTCTCCCAACTTATATTCTTTCCATTCTTCCATAAATGAGAATCAGTCATTTTGTTCGTAATAATATGAATAATCAATGCCTTTCATAAACATTTCCCGATCATCAATCTTATTTGTTAAAGCAGGCTTTACCAATTTTTTGATATGTGAACTATCTGTTACACTCTCACGCATAGCCGCCAAATATTCATTCTTGTCTATTTGGCTCCAATCCACACATCGTTTCAGTGACCGTTTCAACATTAGGTCAAGCCAAATGCGTGTACTTCGTCCGTTTCCTTCCATAAAAGGATGGGCTACGTTCATCTCGACATACTTATCCATAATCTCATCGAATGAAGTTTCAGGCATTCTCTCTATAAGCTGCAACGTTTCTGGAAAATGCATGCAGTTGGCAAAAGTGAAACCTCCTTTTGAAATATTTTTGGTCCGTATCTGTCCGGCAAAGTCGTAAAGCCCACCAAAGATATAGGCATGAATCTGTTGCAGACATTTCACACTACCCGGTTCGAGACGTTTTAACAACCCGCTTTCGTACAGCTGGTACGCCTTTTTTCGGCTCTGCCCGTCTAATGTGTTGTCGCTATATGTAAACCAATCAAGAAATTCATTGGCGCGGTTATTGGGATAATGTTTGGCAAGAATCATAATATCTTCTGCCGACAACGCATCACTACTATACCGTTTGCCGTCGGCTGCTGCAATTTTAAGTTTGTGAGTGCCACTCACGAACTGAAGCCCCTCCTGTCTTAATTTGCGTTTTAGCCACCGCCAATAGTTTCCGGCTTTAATATAGTCGGACTCGTTGTTGATGGCTCTGACTATATCTGTTGCAGAAAACCACCAACAATTACTTTCATCATCCCACACAGCCCGCACTTCACGGTCGTTAAAGAAGCGTATGGATTTTTTATGCTGTTTTGTTTCCTCTTCCATAAATGAGAATTTAGCGGTTTAAATCGTTTGTTTTTTTATTAATCCATCCAATAAAGCAAGTCCTTTAACTGTTAAGAGATATTTTTGACGTGAATGACGGAGTTTATCTGGATATAATAAAGTGACCCAACCTGTCTTTATCGCTGGATTGAGATACAGATTCAGGAAATTATCTCTTCCTTTCAGTTGCATCTTTCCCATTATAGCCTTTGTTGATAACTGATCTTGCCCGATAGCTTCCACTAAACGTTCAATGTTTGGGCTTATTTCTGCTTGTCCTGCGCTTGTCCTGCGCTTGTCCTGTGCTTGTCCTGTGCTTGCACTGGCAATATTAGGCTGTTCGTTCCATTCCTCTGATGCATTAATATGAAGATAACGGTTGCGAAGTTCCCAGCCGTCGCCCAACAACAGATTTCGGAAGAACCGCTCCAAATATATCGGCGTGTAATCAATGCCTTTCCGTACATTCTTATAATTAGCTCTTACCAATGCATTGCGGAAATACCAGGAATGATTAGCAAAAAGATTATTGTTTACGTCAAATCCAATGGAACGTAAATACTGAATAGTAAATACAGCAGTCGTTCGGGTATTACCTTCCCCAAACGCATGTATCTGCCAAAGGTTGGAAACGAAACGGGTTATATGTTTTATAATTTCATCTGATGACAATCCTGAATAGTTGAAATTCCGCTCCTGCTCTATGTCATAGTCTATGGCACGGCGCAAATCCTCCCAGTTAAGATAATTCACGCTATCACCGTCTAACACCCATTCCTTCTTTGTTATATCATAATCCCGTATGCGTCCGGCAAATTTGAAGACTCCGGCAAATATTCTCCGGTGTAAGGATACATATCCATTTGTACTGAAGTCCAATGTCCGTACTGACAATATCTTTGTTATGTTTGCTGCAACCGTATCGGCTTCACGCGTTTCGTCATCCTCTGGCTCACGGTTGCTTTTCGCAAGATAATAGCTTTTAATAAGTTCGCGTGCCTCATCTATCGTAATATCGCCCTCTATATGTTTACATGCAGTATCTTTCAGATAGTCTGATGTCTTTAATCCATCAACCGCCTGAAGTCCGATAGCAGTTTGCCATGCGTAAGCTTTTTCCTGTTTGTCAGGCTCATTTTGTTTTATATATTGCTCAAAGTCTATCATATACAATTTACATGTTTATTTATTCAAGTTTAAGCTCCCCAGACATCAATCGAGGCAAAAGAATATCTCGGAGGTGGGCCAAATTAATCGCTTCTTCATCCAGATTCTGCTTTACTTCCATAATCGGGAGATATATTTCAAAGAAGTTTCGAAGACAGATCTCCGATGGAATGTAAATCTGCTTCTGTAATAGTTGTCCTTTGTCTAAACTTTGCCCTTCACGTGCAGCTGTTCCGATAAGAGAATTAAAGTCGTATATTCTTGCTTTCATATAGAGTTTCAGGTATGTAGGGCTAACCAATTGTTGGTTTAACTTGTATATATTGTACGCAGAACTAACACCACCTATTTCATCTTCCATTATTCCCCAATTCAAAATATCTCTACTCATACCAAACACGAGATTGTCTTTCCTCAAAACTTTATTCATTGATGAAGATTTACTCAGTTTCTTGTTGAATTTCATCTCACGAGGAATAATCCCATTGTTGGTGACAGAATACTCCGGCAAACTATCAGCAGGAGCTTTTTCTGATGAAGCCTCGATAAAATCCTTAAATGCCAAAATTCTCCAGCCTTTCGGTATCATTCCCAACTCAGAATTCACAAATTCGCCGTCCTTAAACGGCTCGAAATCCACGAACCACGACTTAAACAACGCCTGTGCCTGCTGCTCTAAATTATCATTTCCTTGTCCATTTTTAAGGAAATATGAGCCACTATTATATGTCAAACAATACCACATACTAATTTATGAATTTACGGTGTGAGAGTTTGACATTGTTTTGATTAACCATTGCATAGTGCATGGTAGTATCAATCTTGACATGACCAAGTAAGCGTTGCACTTGTTCCACAGGCATACCTTTGTCGATAGCCATTGTTGCCAATGTACGGCGGAACTTGTGAGGATGAACACGCACAATCTTTGCAGAACGGCCGATTTTGCGCAGACGGGTCTCTACACCCGAAATCTCCAAGCGTTTATGTGGTTTGGCTAAAGAGACAAAGAGAGCCTTATTCCTGTCTTTGCGGGAAACCAAGTATTGTTGCAGATGAAGTTTTGCACGGGCATTGAAGTAAACGATACGTTCCTTGTTGCCCTTTCCAAATACGATACATTCTCGCTCTGTGAAATTGATGTCCTCACGGTTGAGTTTTACCAATTCACCTACACGCATGCCCGTTGAGGCCAGCAAGTCGATAATGGCAAGGTCACGGATTTTAGTGCAACTGTCACGGAGTTGCTCGATATTCTCATCACTCAACACCTCCTTGACCTGTGTTCCTGTTTTCACCTTATGTATTCTGCGGACAGGACTTTTGACGATGTAGTCCTCTTCTTCGAGCCAAGCAAAGAACGAAGAAAATATCCGGCGGATATTATCAATGGTCACTTTGCTTGATTTGTTTTTTCGCTGGAATACGGCAAGGTAGGCTCTGATGTCTTCGGTCGTATAATCGGTGACCTTTTTAGGCATCTTCTTGAATAACTGCCGAATGGTAGAGCCGTAGTATTTGATTGTTGGAGTTGTACAACCCTCCACTTGCTTCGCAGACAAAAATATGTCAAGCAGGTGGTCGTTAGACGCTGCATTTTCATGCAATGTCTCGCCATCTTCGGTAATAGTGTATTTGCTTACGACTTGAAGCAATACGCTATTAAGGTGAGCTACTTGTTCAAAACTTAACACTTCTGCCATTGCGGTGCTGATTTCCTGAATTAATTTTTCTTTCATATTCTTCGTTATTATATGGTGAACCTAACGAAGAGTAGAAGTCATATCACTTGACGGAAAAGCCGATTTTTGTCAATTGCTTGCGGATTTCGTCTTCAAGCGTGTGCGACTGGGCGAACAAATCAGAAAGTTCAGAAGTGAGACGTTCCATCTTTTCCTGAAACGGTTCACCGTCTTCCTCGACCTCGGCAATACCGACGTAGCGTCCGGGGGTAAGGATAAAGTCTTGTTTTTCGATGTCCTCAATAGTGGCAATCGCAGAGAATCCCTTTTTGGTTTCAAGCGTTCCGGCACGGAACTGCTCGAAGGTATCTGCTATACGTGCGATGTCGTTGCCATGCTCCTCAGTCTCTTCTCCACAAGAGAGTTCACGATGCTTACGGTCTTTCATATAGCCCATATTACGGGCATCTATGAAAAGCGTCTTGCCCGGTTGCGCTTTTTTCTTTGTCAAGAACCACAAACAGCAAGGAATCTGCACATTATAGAACAGTTGGGATGGCATGGCGATAATGCCTTCCACCAAATCGGCCTTGACAATGTTTTCACGAATGTCTCCCTCTGTTCCCTGTTGCGAGGATAGCGAACCATTGGCAAGAACCAAGCCGATGCGTCCATTGTCAGCCAAGTGATACAACATGTGTTGCATCCATGCAAAGTTGGCATTTCCCTCTGGCGGTATGCCGTATTGCCAGCGTGGGTCGTCACGTAATTGGTCGCCGCCCCATTTGGAAATGTTGAACGGTGGATTTGCCATTACGAAATCTGCTTTAAGGAATGGGTGCTTATCATCGTGGAAAGAGTCGCCGAAGCTGTCGCCAAAGTTGGCTTCAATTCCACAAATGGCAAGATTCATTTGTGCTAATTTCCATGTATTGCTGTTAAGTTCCTGCCCATAGACGGATATTCTGTTGATATTGCCTTGGTGGCGTTCAATAAACTTACTACTCTGCACAAACATACCGCCCGAACCGCAAGCCGGGTCGAAGATTTTTCCTTTGTAAGGCTGAATTACTTCAACTATGGTGCGGACAACACATGAAGGGGTGTAGAACTCACCACCTTTTTTGCCTTCATCACGGGCAAATTCTCCAAGGAAATATTCATATACACGTCCAAGCACATCACGGGCTTCCGAACCTGTAAAGTGGAGGTTGTTTTCAAAAATATCAATAACGTTACCTAAGCGGCGTTTGTCAAGTTCCGGACGGGCATAGTTTTTGGGAAGAATACCTTTCAGTTGCTTATTTTCTTCCTCCAATGCTTCCATTGCCGCATCAACGACAACTCCGATTTCGGCAGTGAGCGAGGCCGTGACAATCTTTTCCCAACGGGCATCGACAGGAACAAAGAATATGTTATCGCCAATATATTCGTCAGGGTCTTCCTCAAAGCCTTTACCCTCAGCAACAAGCTCATCGTGCTTGACTTTGAAGAAGTCGTTGATATATTTCAGAAAAACAAGCCCGAGTACAACGCTTTTATACTCGGCGGCATCGAGATTGCCGCGTAATTCGTTTGCCGAATCCCACAGTGTTTGCTCAATGGTTTTCTTTGCTTTTTCCTTTGTCTTTTTCGCCATGGTCATAAAAGTGAAAACTCCCGCGCCTATCCCTGCGAGGCTGACCAAAGCCTATAAGAAAGCGAAGGGGTTTCGTATGTCGTTTTATATTGTTATTTCAGGTCATCAGCGCAGTTGCGTTATATTGCAAAGATAATACTTTTTTCTGATATACTTTGAATAATCCGGGAAAATGTGTATGGATTTGTTAGAACGGAGGCTTCAGTCTTCTGGCAACTTTGTCCAACTTCTATCTGTAACCGGCAAAACTTCCGTAGCGGAACGTCCGTTAATCATGTTTCATGAAAACCATGGAAAGATTGTTGGTTTATTTTTTTTACAAAAACCGGTGCTTCAAAATCCCCGTTTTAGATCGTTTCGGAGGGTGTTTTGAGGTCATAAGGACCTCCCGGCTCGTGATTGGATTGTGGCGATGGGCAGATTTCGGAGCAATTTCATGGCAAGGAGGGCCTTACGGCTTTTCCGGAGCGGAGATTCCGTCGTGTTTTTGATTGCTGATTTTGTCCGGAAAAGCTGCTGTTTTTCTGCCGTAAGGGCCTCCTTGGGTCGCCGCGGGGCCGCTTTCGCAGTGCAACGGCGGCCTTGCGGCGATGCAACGGGGCCCTTATGGCGACCTTGGGAGGCCCTTACGGCAGGGTAGGGGTAAGGGAAGGAGAATGTGACGGAATTGGTGATGTTCGTAAGTGGTTGATAAAGAGAAGATTGGGAAATGTGTAAAGAAAACACCGCCGGGACCCCTGATTTTTGATACGCGCGAGAATTGAAAATTTGGAACCGCGGCCGTTTTATTTTGAAAAGTCCATGCTCTCGCGGGCGGTAAATTCGGAATTATGATGACAGTGCTGTGGAATGTTTCCAAAGGAAAGGAAAACTGTTTTTATGGATACGGATGACGGGTGCCGCGGATGATGAACAAACAGTCTGTGCCCGATGTCGGGATGATGGGCGGCGGATCATGCAAGGGGATTGGTCGGCTGTGGTAGTTACATTCCCCATTACTCTCGAAACCCGAATATCCTTATAAATAATGATTGCGCACGTGTTCCGGAAGCATTACCTTTGCACCCGTAATCAAGAACCAGACAACGCGCAATGAACGCAAACCACTTTATGCAGTGCCTGGCGGGACTAATGTTCTTTTCCCTCCCGGCTCTTTCAAAATCGTCAGAAACAACAGAAAACTCGGTGTCGGCCACGGCCGTGGCCGATACGTCACGTGTGATAGACCTCGACGAGCTGACTGTCGTCGCTCAACCGAAGGAAGCCGGACGGCTGCGCAGTCTGCCGGTGAGCAGCACAGTGATGACCGGACGCGAGATGTTCTCGCTCGGAGTGACCGACCTCAGCGGCCTTTCGGCCTACGTCCCATCGTTCAGCGTCCCGTCATACGGTTCGCGTCTGACCTCATCCGTCTACGTGCGTGGAATAGGTTCGCGCACGGGAAGCCCGGCCGTTGGCGTCTATTATGACGGCATGCCGCTGCTGTGCAAGAGTGCCATCAACAGCCATTTCTATCAGACCGACCGTGTCGACATACTCCGTGGCCCGCAGGGAACGCTCTACGGCATTAATTCCGAAGGCGGCATCGTGCGTATGTATTCAAAAAATCCGCTCCACTATCAGGGAACGGACATCCGGTTGAGCGGCAGCACGGAGCCGGGTGGCGGCGTGGAGCTGGCCCACTATCACCGGCCGAGCGACAAACTGGCTTTCTCTACGGCTGGATATTACAGTGGCGGCCGCGGCTTTTTCCGTAATGCCAATCTCGACGGCCGCGCCGACCTGATGAATGAAGCCGGCGGGCGGGCGCGTCTGATATGGCTGCCGACATCACGGCTGACGGTGGACGTCACGGCCGACTATCAGTATGTCAATCAGAACGGTTTCGCGTACGGCGAATATCATCCCGACACGGAGACGTGGGACGAACCGTCGATGAACATCAGGACCGGCTACCGGCGGCAGATGGTCAACACTGCCGTCAACGTGGCGTATGACTTCGGACGCCTGCGCCTGACCTCCGTCACGAGCTATCAGCACCTGAGCGACCTCATGCAGATGGACCAGGACTATCTGCCGCAGGACTATCTGCGTCTGGAGCAGCGCGAACGTATGAACGGTGTGGTGCAGGAGCTGACGCTCAGCGGTCACGGACATGAGACGTGGCGCCATACGTCGGGTGTCTTTCTCAGCCATCAGTGGCTGAAGACGGACGGACCGGTGTTCTTCGGTGATGTCATGAACCGCCGAATCATCGGGGCTATGGGCATGCCGGCGGCCGTGGCCGGCGCGATGAGCATGACGGACAACCGGGTGCCGGGAAGTTTCGACACGCCGTTCTCGAATGTTGGCGTCTATCATGAAAGCAATCTGCGGCTGTCCGACCGTCTCACCGTCGCTCTCGGCCTGCGCTATGACTATCAGCGCACGTCCATCGACTATGACACAGAAGCGCGTTTCACACTCGGCTATTCCGGCATGATGGCGGGCCGTCCCGTCGAGATGAGCCATAAGTTCCGTTCCGTGATGCAGGGCGAAGACAGCCATGAATACCATCAGCTGCTGCCGAAATTCGGCGTGACCTACGGGCTGGGCCGCAGCGGCAATCTCTATGCCACGGTCAGCAAGGGATTTCGTGCCGGCGGCTACAATCTTCAGATGTTCTCCGACATATTCCAGACCGAGCAGCGTTCGCTCGGCCGCCAACTTATGCAACTGATGCGCGAGGACGTGACGGTGGAGCATGGGCCGGAGGACTATTCGCTCGTCAACAGCACCATCTCATATAAACCGGAGACGAGTTGGAACTATGAGGCCGGCGCCCACCTCAATCTTTTCGACAATCGTGTCCATGCCGACGTTGCCGCCTATTTCATGCAGATACGCAATCAGCAGCTTTCGGTCATGGCGGCGAACTACGGCTACGGCCGGATGATGGTCAATGCCGGCCGCAGCAGCAGTCTCGGTGCGGAGCTGACGTTGCGCGGCAGCGGCTTTGACGGGCGCATGACATGGGCCGCCACCTACGGTTTTGTCCACTCTACGTTCCGCAGCTACACTGATGTTGTCAGTGTCCGTGATGGCGGTGAAACTTATGAGGAGAACCGTAATGCCGCCGACGGAAGTCGTGAAGAATCCCTTAGCGCTGTTGGCGGAGATCATGAGGAGACCCGCAGTTACCGTGGCCGTTACGTCCCGTTCATCCCCCGTCATACGTTCAGCGCTACGGCCGACTGGCGTTTCCCAATCTCTACGACAGGCCTTCTGCGTTCCGTAACCCTCGGTGCTGATGTCTCAGGCCTCGGCAAGACATGGTGGGACGTTGACAACACCGTCTGTCAGCCCCTTTATGCCACCCTCGGTGCCCACGCCGTGTTCCATCTGGGTGCCGTCCGCGTCCGTCTGTGGGGCCGCAACCTGACCGACACGCGCTACAGCACGTTTCTTGTCAGCAGTTCCGTCGATGGGGTAGGGCGCCACTTCGCCCAGCGCGGCCTACCGGTGCATGGCGGTATCGATGTGAATATAACGCTCTGAGGTGATGGACGTTTATTTTTGAGAAGCTGTCAGATTGGATGTGTCACGTTTCAATCCTATATCGTTAAAAGTTTATATTGCTGTCTGATAAAACTTCTTTTGCACAAATCATCGTCTCCATGACCATTACGCTGTTCTCCAATTTGCTGTTCAAGTGAAAACGTAGTCTTGTATAGATGATGTAATGACATGTTATAATAATACAAATACAATGTAAAATTGCATATATTACCTCTATTTCCCATTTATTCCTATTTATTGAAGAGGAGTCAAGACAGCATGGCGATGTGTCTTGACTCCTCTTTCCCATTATAATCGGAACGCAGCTGTGTGTTTGGCGTTGTTCCGAGAGAGACGGGCTCTTTATTTCACGAGAACCTTCTTTCCGTTTATTATGTTCAGACCTGGCTTCGGTTCGTTGAACTTGCGTCCGCTCATGTCATAATAGATGTTTCGTTTGCCGTTGTCATCGGCATTGATGCCGTTTATTCCCGACACGTCGATGCCTTCCATATTTACAAAGTTCAGCCACGGGTCAG
>USFX01000009.1 GCA_900553965.1 uncultured Prevotella sp. | reverse complement strand
TACTGGGCGATGACCGTGCCAAGGGCCACACCCTCAATGCGCAGGCCCAATCCGTAGACGAGCGTGAGACTCGCACAGATGTTGACCACGTTCTGCATGATGGAGACGAACATCGGGATGCGCGTGTTCTGCATGCCGACGAACCATCCCATCAGCCCGTAAAGTCCCAGCACGGCGGGCGCGCCCCAGACGCAGATGGAGAAATAGACACGTGACAGCGGCTCGACATCGGCCGTGGGCCTCATCAGACGCACCATCAGCCACTCCAGCACCCACTGTCCCGCAACGAGCATCAGCGCCACCGCGAGGGCTACGGCCATCGAGCGCATGAGCAGCTGCATGACACCCGTCATGTCGCGACGCCCGAAAGCCTGTGACGTCATGCCGCTCGTACCCATGCGCAGGAAACCGAATATCCAGTAGATGAGGTTGAACGTCATCGAGCCGACGGCTATTGCGCCGATATATGCCGCGTCGCCAAGATGGCCCACGATGGCCACGTCGACGAGGCCGAGCAACGGCACGGTGATGTTCGACACTATCGAAGGTCCTGCGATGCGCAGTATGCGGCGGTCAAGTCGGGTTATTGCCATAACGTTATGTCAGCTGATCTGTCGTTTCGTTTTAGAAAGAACGCACATTACGTGAGATTATTTTGCCGGGACGGGTATAATGTAAACGCAAAGCCGCAAAGAGGCAAAGTCCTATCGCGGTAGAATGGCCACCACAAGCAAGAAATTCATTCAAAAAACATCTACGCCACCCGGCCATGGCGGCGACATAAGTCGCGGACAACATCTTTAAAAACCATGCACGGAAAAATTCTCGTTCCAGCTCGTTTTCGGGGCTTTTTGAGGCCATGGCGGACAGTTTTCCGCACCTTTTTTCGTCCTAAAATCGGGTGTCGGGAGACCGGGAGAGCCTTACGGCTCTTCCGGAGCGGAGATTTCGGCTGGTTTTTGCTTGCTGTTTTT
The DNA here is from genome assembly GCA_900553965.1 of uncultured Prevotella sp. GTDB lineage: Bacteria > Bacteroidota > Bacteroidia > Bacteroidales > Bacteroidaceae > Prevotella. The sequence continues at coordinate 25,528 of USFX01000009.1, read as the reverse complement.
TTCCTGAAAAGCTATCGCTTTTCTGCCGTAAGGGCCTCCCGGGGATGCGGCGGGGTCGCTTTCGCATTACGGCGGAGCCCCGTTGTAAAGCCGTAAGGGTCCCGTCGGAATGTCGGGAGGGCCCCGTTTTGTTCGTTATACATGGGAAGAGACATTATATAACAAAAAAGAGAGACCTAAAAGTCTCTCTTTGTGACTCCTGCAGGATTCAAACCTGCAACCTTCTGATCCGTAGTCAGATGCTCTATTCAGTTGAGCTAAGGAGCCTCACGTGCTCTCCGTTCCCGAATTGCGGTGCAAAGGTAGCAACTTTTTCCCGTTCCACCAAATTTTTCGCGAAGAAAACTGATTTATCATTAAATAAAATCAGCAAAACGGACAAAACAGTGCCGAAACACCCCAAAAACTCCCCGGTTGCACCTGTCGTTCCACTGGCGGCCGCTGACGGCATTGTGCCGAAACACCCCAAAAACGCCCCTGTCTCACGACCACACGGCGACGGCCATCCGACCGGCTTCCCATGGCCATCCGCCCGAGGCTTTTAACAATTAAGAAAACACCCGACAAACAGCCTCAAAACGAGGCCATCATCCGCAGATTTTCCCTCCGCAGCCCGAAAATCGCGATTTTTCGCCGATTTTCTTAACCCGTTGATAATCTGGCGATTAACCCGAACCGCATTTTCCCCTCATTTTTTCAGCCGGGCAATAAGGCCCTCCCGAGGTTGCAACGGGGCCCCCGTTGCATTGCGACAAGCGCCCCGCGGGACTGCGAAAGCGGCCCTGCTGCAACCCCGAGAGGCCCTCCTTGCCCGGACATCACCCGTCCGCCACCCCATTCCGACCACCCCCGGACCCCGAAACGCCCACTTTTCTGCTCTGGAACGGGCATCCGCCAAATGTTAAATTCTTGCTATCAAAGTTTACAACGCAGACCCCGCGGGACAGCCGTAAGGCCGCCGCAGGGAAATAATGGGCCTGTAATTGTTAACAAAACATAAACGGGGGAGGGTAAAACAGAGGTGTGAAATAAAAATATTACCTTTGTTGCGTCAAATAAATATGGACGAAATCGGGCGGCCGTCATAAGACGGGCAAAACGGCGGAATGGATAATCGCGCAGGAAACATAATTATAGAACAACAAACAAGATCAGACATTTGAGACAATTATGCGACCCCGCGGAACGCCGCAGGAGGCATTTCCGTTGCACAGAAAACAAACAAATAAATATAAGACGAATTATTATGGAAAAGATATCTATGAGAAAGATTCTTATGACCATTGCCGTATGTGTCATGACGTGTACAGTCAACGCCGTAAACCACGGTCACTCCCAGAATCCGGACATGCGCAATTTTTCAAAGACGTTTCTCGTCAAGGAAAATAAATTCAGATTTACCGTCAACGCAAACTTCGAATATCCCGCCGGCTGCCCCGAACTGGAAAAAATCATGGCAGAGAAACTGTTCGGGAACGACGCCGCAAATCTTGAAACAGCATTCAAGGAATATCTCAAAAGGTTTCAGGACACCAAGGAACCGGACTATGACGGAGAAAAGCGCGACTACCAAGACGGACAGTTCAGTTATGCGACAAAAGTTTTGGACAAAGAGATGGAGTCGCTCGCAAGACAGATGAACATACCTGACAGTGTTCTTCAACAGGCAGAGAGGTACATACCGGTATTCTGTAGCGTGTCGATGAAGGTCAGCACGCAGATGATGAAGGCGGACTTCATCCCGAACACCGTGACATATATGTTCACATACGACCGTGAGGAAAGGCGGGTGCTCAACGTGACAGATGTCTTCACGCCGACGGCAATGGAGAAACTGAGCATCCCCAACAACGAGGAAAACACCGACGTCATGGTAAGACCATACACCAACACCGTGGCTTTCAGCGCCGTTGTCAACGGAAAGAAAGCCAACCGGGAGGTGACGATAACCAAAAACATCCCGTCGTTCACGGACAGAATCGGGACAATGGCAATCTCCAGTCACATCGAAAAGCTGCTGCAAGAGAACAAGAAGAGAAACGAAGAGAAGCAGGAACAGATAAGAAGAAAACGCGAGGAAAAGAAGATGGCGGAGAACAAAACCACTTATCAGTATCAGAACACGGACATGAAAGACCTCTATCTGTATCTGCTGTATGACACCTGCTATGTGAGCGGCATCCACAAGAATATCATGACGCTGACCGACGAGGAGATTGACCGGCTGGCCGAGACCCCGAAATGCGGCTACATAAAACAGGAAATCATCGAAGCGAAAAGATATATGACCGAGAATCCTGAGCCCGGTTTCATCATCATTGACAAAGACCCGGAGAACAGCTACCGCATGAACGGTGACGCCTATCCGTCAACCCAGTGCACCCCACCTGTCGCAGAAAAGACCATGCTCCAGTTGGCGAAGAAAGGAAAGACGTATCACGGAAGAGAAATATTCAGCAAATGGAAGGCCATATATATTGTGGACAGCACAGGAGTGGTGACTATGCCTATCGTCATAGTTGATATGGAAGACAAATTCAACAGTTCAATACCGGAGATGGACAGACTGTATATCGCAAAGCTAAGGAAGATGAAACATTCCAAACCGGCGATTAAGGACGGCCGTCCCGTGAGGTCTATTAATAGCTCCGGTCTGACAAGAACAGTTACATACAAATGGAGAAGCAACTATCCCGGATGGTATCAGACAAGAAGAAGATATTAACTTTATTAAAAAATAAAATATGGAAAGAATTATGATTAAGCAAAAGATTATGTATGTCCTGATGATGGCCATATTCATGACGGTCTTGGGGACGGGAAGTACAAGAGCACATAAAATAACTCGCATCACCTCTACATGCCTTGTACAGAACAAAGATGCTAAGTTTGTCGTAGATACGGACTTGGAATATACGGATGCACAGACAGAAAAAATATTAGCCGGATTGCTCTATAAGAACGGTACTGACAGACTGATGCCGGCAATGGATTTGTTCATGAAGCAATTCGACAAATATCATGAGATAAAATCCAACTTAGATTTTACAAAATATGAAGCAGAAAAGTATTCGGACGGAAAATTGATAATAGGCGCTAAATATCATGGCGGAATGAAAATGTCAAGTTCGATAACAGACTATGCAAATGGTGAATTGATAGAAAAGGCTGCAACTTATGAGCCTTTCTATTATTATAAAAGGACGGAGATACCGACGGGCAATGACAAGATGGCATGGGCCGGTATCATCTTGGATGACGTCAAAGGTGTATTTACGTATGACAAAACGAACAACAAGTTGCTCAATGTGACAGAAGTATTCACAGAAAATGCGATGAAACAGTTAGGTATCAATGGCAGCGCGGAAAATACAGAGGTGCTAGTAAGACCATTTGATGATAACATTGCATACGCAGTGATCATAAATGGCAAAAAAATCATAAGGGACCTGTCGCTTACCAACAATGCGGAACATCTGGTGGGAGACATAAGAAATCTGGCGGAATCCATGAAAGAGCAGAAACAAAAAATTGAAGAACTGCGACAAAAGATGAAAGAGAAAGCCACTATGGACAAAAAGACGCAGAATGATGTAGATAAGACAACGGTAGCGAATGAAGCGATAGAACCGGATAATAAGTTAGTAAAAATAGAGCAGATGCCAACATTCCCCGGCGGCGATGCCGAACTTCTTAAATGGCTGAGCAAAAATATCAGATACCCAGCCGTCGCTGAAGAAAACGGAGTACAAGGAAGAGTCATATTGCGATACGTGGTGGGAGCAGATGGCAGCATCAACAATGTTTCAATAATACGTAGCGTAGACCCGTCATTGGACAAGGAGGCCATGCGCGTAGTAAAGGCCATGCCGAACTGGAATCCCGGCATTGTCGACGGCAAGCCTGTGCCCGTATGGTTCACCCTACCTGTAACATTCCAGTTGGGTGATCCAGAGGCTGATTTAAAAAAGATGAAAAAGAAATCTAAGAAGAAACATTGATTTTTCTTTCCGCAAAGAATACCTTTATAATAAAGCCTCCTCTAAAAAGGAAACATCCCTAATATGATGGTTCTATGATACAAACGCGCCACGTGTAGGAGCATAATCTTGTTTTTGCCCGCCCATGTCATTGTTCCATGCAGTCGTTTGACAATACATGAGCAATGGAACGGGCAGAAACAAGATTATGCCCCTACTGTGTTTTTAATTTTCAGTTGTCAGCATCCAGCGCCACGCCGGCATGACGCGTATTTTTTTTCCTTCGCTCGTCAGCTCGTTCTCCTCATCGTCTGTTATGATGAGAAGATTGTCACAGCCCGTCACGGCCGATGCCTCGCGCAAGCCTCTCAGCTCGCGTTCACGTGTCTCGGCGTCCGCCATGCTCCATGTCACCTGTATGAGTTGCGTCACGGTGTCCTCGCTCTGTACGACAAAGTCACATTCTGAATTTCCCATATAGTAGGAAATCTTCTCGTAGGGCTGGCGCATGCGGTTGAGATGGAGGAACACGGCGTTCTCCAAATGCTTTCCGTTGTCACTGCTCTGCGGCATGAGCACCGCGCCGCGCAGTCCGTTGTCTATGCAATAGTATTTGTCCAGCGACTTCTGTTCCTTGATGAGCGAACGGTTGTATTTGGATATGCGCATGAACATGAATATGCTGCAAGCATAGTCTGCCCACAGATAAAGGTCGTCCTTTGATAACCGATATCCCTGAGACTTTATGTCCTTATAGATGGCATTGATGGAGGTGGGCTTTGTCAGGTTTGCCATGATGCGCTTTATGAAGTAGCGGAGCACGCTGATATTGGCAATACTGTAGTGTTCCACGAGGTCACGGAGTATCATGGTGTCAAAATATCCATGAAGCAGCTTTGTCTGCTCCGTGCGTGATGTCGATAGCACCACTTCCGGAAAAGCTCCCTCCTGACAGAACTTTCCGAAAGCGGTCTTCAGCCGCGCCCGGTCCTGCTCCAGATAGCTGTCAACGGAGATGCTGCGGAAACGGCAGTACTCCCTGAAAGACAGCGGATAGGTCTCGTACTCCAGTGGATAGCCGCGCAGGGCGGAGGCAAGCTCAGTGGAAAGCATCGTGGCATTGCTTCCGCAGACATAGATATTCTTACAGTAGGACTTGTAGACGCGCAGCACAAAATATTCCCAGTCCTTTATGAGCTGTATCTCGTCAAAAAAGATATGGACGTCGGATATCGGCACATCCGGAAACATCTCCATATACGACACGATGACCTCGTCCAGCTCATCGGAGGACATGTTTTTCAGACGCTCGTCGTCAAATCCCAACCAAAGAATGTTCTGCCGGGGCAGTCCGCTGTCCAGCAGTCTGTTGATGGCTATCTCCATCATGGTCGACTTGCCGCACCGTCTGACGCCCGGCACCGTTATTATCTTCTTCCGACCTAACGGCAACTCAACGTCCCGCGCTATCACGTCAAACGGCATTTCGTTCTGCTTTATCGCGATAAGCGACTTTATGACATCCTTTTTCATACTCATTTCATGTATATTTGCATGCTCCTTGGATGCAAATATACAAACATTTCCGGTAATTCAGGAAAGAAATAATAAATCTTTCCTTTAAAAACGGAAAGATTTCCTGAAAATTTCCCCAAATTTCGGAAACTTTCGGAAATTCTTTCCTTTTTTAAGAAAACAAAGAACGGCGGCTACACATAAATATATAGTGTAGCCGCCGTTCATGTATTCTACATCCGGGTCTTATCAACCTTTAGCTTTTCTCTCAATCTTCATTGCTTTCAACCTTCAACTTTCGCTATGAGCACCGTCGCATACGCGCTGATTCCCTCTTCGCGTCCGGTGAATCCGAGACGTTCGGTCGTGGTGGCCTTGATGGAGATGTTGTCTTCGTCGGTTCCGATGACTTCAGCCAGACAAGCCTTCATGGCCGGTATGTGGGGATTCATCTTGGGACGTTCGGCGCAGATTGTGGCGTCGATGTTGCCGACGGCATATCCCTTTGTGGCAATGAGGCCGACGGTCTTGCGGAGAAGTATCTTGCTGTCGATGTCGAGGGTGTCGGCCGATGTGTCGGGGAAATGATAGCCGATGTCCCGCATGTTGGCCGCTCCGAGGAGCGCGTCGCAGATGGCATGGATGAGCACGTCGGCGTCACTGTGGCCCAGCAGGCCGAGACTGTGGTCAATCTTGATTCCGCCCATCCAGAGGTCGCGGCCCTCGACGAGGCGGTGAACATCGAAACCGAAGCCAACCCTTATATTCATTTTTTTATATTGATTCTTAGTTCTGAATTATTAATTACTGTTTCCTTTATCCCAAACAATATTATCTCCTCCTGAACAAATCCTTTATGCCGTCCATGTCGAACGCAAGGGAGAAGCGCAAGGTCTGGTCAAGCGGATTGCTCTGGGCGGTGGAGATGACGTAGCCGACGTCGAGCGAAAAGACATTCATGCGGAAGCCGCCGCCGACGGTGAAATACTTGCGGTTTCCCTTGTTCTCACTCTCGTGGTGATATCCTGCGCGGATGGAGAACTGGTCGTGATAGATATATTCAGCTCCGACGCTCCACTGGATTTCCTGAAGCTCTTCCTTAAAACCGCCGGGGGCGTCGCTGAAACTCTTGAATATGCCGGAGAAGGCGCCGACGTCGCTGTATTCGCGGATGACACGGTCCTGATAGTCGGCGGCACTCTCGCCCTCGTTCTGCTTCGGAACGGTGGGGACGAGGAGCTTGTTGGCGTCGGCGGCGATGGAGAAGCGGTTGTATTCGTCCATGGGAACCATCAGCGAGACACCAAGACGCATGTTGGCCGGCAGGAACTGGCTGCGGTCATCACCGTAATAGGAAATCTTACTGCCGATGTTGCTGAGGTTCAGACCGAGTCCGAGCTGACACTCGCGGCTGCCGATATTGAGATATTTGTTGTAGTACATGGCCAGGTCGGCGGCAAAGGCTGATGCCGGGGCTGAGTCCTCGGTATAGTCGTAACGCAGGTCGGAATAGATCCAGCGTATGCCGGCTGCCAGTGAGAACGTCTCGCTGAGCATAAGCGAATAGGCCACGTCGAGCGACATCTCGTATGGCTTGACCGTCATGGCATTTTCGTCCGTTGATGTCATAACCTCGCCAAGCGAGAAATAGCGTATTGAACCGGACACAGCACTGTAGTCTCCGATGCGGTAGTAGCCGGCCACGTAGGCGAGGTCGATGTCATTGACCAGCTGACGGAGCCACGGGGTGTAGTTGAGCGCCACGCCGGCACGGCTGATACAGAAAGGATATTTGGCGGGGTTCCAAAACTGGGAGTTGACGTCAGGGTCTGTGGCCGCTCCCACGTCACCCATACCGGCGGCACGGGCGTCGGGGGCTATGGTCTGGGAGATGACGGCATGGTCAACGGGATTGAACTGGCTCTTCTTGTCCTGTGCCGATACGGCAAGGGCGGTGAAGAGGCAAACGATTATCGCAATTAATCTGATATTCTTCTTCATTGGCTATGTTTATATATACATTAGTTTATGTATCTGTAGCTTTGCGCCCGTTGAGGGCTACAATTCTTTAAACGCCAGAAAGCTGCTATTTATTGCTCAGAATGATGAGTTTCTTTGCTTTTGACGCATAGCTGCCGCCCTCGCAGTTGAGCCGCACGCGATAGAGATAGACACCGGTTCCGAGACGGTTGCCGTTGCCCATGGTGAGGTCCCAGCCGATGGACATGGTGTTGTCCGACGGAACGGCTTCGGCATCCTGAGACCATAGATGGCGGCCGGACATGTCGAATATGTCAAGCACTGCACCGACATTGCTGCCTATGCGGTCATGGACGATGCGGAATGTCGTTGATGTCGTAGCGGGATTGGGGTAGCAGTCGACGTCCACGATGCTCGGCTCCATTCCCTCGACGACGGTGAAGGCAAGTTCGGCCGTGGACGAATAGTTGAGAACGTCCCAGGCACGGAAGAGCAGCTTGTGGTCGCCTGGCGCAAGACGCGGTATGCTGAAACCGACACGGCCGCTGCGATAGGAGCCGAAGTCGAAAGCGAAATAGTCGTTGAGCGTGTAGGTCGTCGACTGGTCACCGTCGACAACAAGCTGGAGGTCGTGGCCGATGCCGCTACCAGCTACGTTGATTCCGTCGTCATCGTTGAGCTCGGCATAAAAATAGGGCGTGGCGTTGACACGGCCGCCGTTTGTGAACGACGGGGAGTTGAGATAGCAGTATATCGACGGGCCCTTCTCGTCGGGATTGAAGTCGGTCGAGCCGTTGAGAACGAAATTGTCGGTATGACCGTGGGCTGTCATTGAATGGTCATCGTTGACGGCAAAGACAATCATCTGGCCCTGATCATCGCTGTAGCTGATGTCCTTGGGAACGACGAAGGAGAACGAGAATTCTCCATTGCGGACGACATCGTTGCCCTTGAAGATGCTGTTAGGACGGTCCTGATAGACGAACTTCGTGGAGGCGCCCTTGTCGGATGTGTTGTTCAGACGGCATTCTATGGTCTGGATGGCGTCACGTACGTTTGTGGATATGACGCCGTTGAAGTCTGACGCTTTCTGTCCGGCCTGCTCCACATGTCCTTCTACCTTTATCTGCATGCCGGCCTTGAGCTGCATCGGTTCGTCCGTGCCGACTGGCGTGTCGTTGATACGGTCGATGACGGTGGTCAGCTTCGGGATGGCCAGCTGGAGAGCTGGGTCGCCAAGGAGGTTATACTGTATCTTGTTGGCCGTGGCATCCTGATAGCTGCCGGTACCCACGACCGTCACAAGGGCGTTCTTCGCCCGTCTGACCGCCTCGCCGATGGAGCAGTGGCTGCCATCGGCTTCCGTGCTGAACAGTTCTTTGGTGAAAGCCGTGTTGATGCGCTCATTACGGTCTGTATATACGGTTCGGGTCGTTCCGAAGAACGCTACGGCACCGCCGTTCCTGTTGAACAGCGCAGCCTCGCCTATATTGTCTTCATGGGTGTCAAACGGCATGATGTCGCATGAGGCCGTGACCCACAGCGGCATGCCGGCTGACGCAATGGAGCGGAAGTCGTTGATGGAGATGACTTTCTCGTGGGACATCATGTCGGCTGAGCCATGGCCGTTATAGTTCATCATCAGCGCGCCGCTTGCCATATACTGCCGGATAAGGCGTGAGACGTCGGGATAGGTGTTGCCTGTCGCCGATGTCGTGCGCTCGTAGGCGTCCCACATGATGCGCTTGACGTCAAAGGCGGGATAGCGTTCCTCAACAATCTTGGCGACGTTGTCGGCCGCTCTCATGTGGACGTTCTCGTCACCGTCGTCACCCATGATGACGATGGTGTTCTGCCACACGCCGGCGTTCCTGTTGGTCATATAGCTCTCAATCTTGTCGACCATTGTCCGTGCTTCATCCTCAGTGCGGACGGGAAAGCGGCCGATGGCCACGTCGGGCTTGCCGAGATAGGAGCCGTTTGTCTCCTGAAGTCTCTCGCCGTCATCCAACAGACAGTAAAAGTCCTCGGCTATATAGCTGTCCGTCGCTGAGAACGAGTTCTCACTCTCAAAACACAGGAGAAAGTCGTCCGGTGACAGTCCCTGACTGGCGGCCAAATGCATGCGGTTGTCCCACAAGCCGTCGCCGAAAAGAACGAGATAACGCGGCATGTCCTCTTCGGTGGCAGCCCGGTCATAAAGCATCTTGAGATAACGCCGGTAGGCCGTGGCGTCTGGGGTTCCGCTGGAGAACTCGTTGAACAGCTCGTCGGCAGGGACGATGCGCACCCTCATCCCGTCGTTCCTTTCGTGCAGCTCCTTGAGGCGCTCGGCCTGTGCGCGAAGCTTCTGGCTGGTGGGCAGGATGATTATCATGTCGGCGGGTCCGTCAGCGTGATGGTCCTGATTGGTTATACGGTAGACAAATTCCGGCGACGCGAAATCAGCGCCGTGAAGGTCCGGCCGGCCGCATGGATTGTCGCAGTGGAGGGCTATATAGTCCAGACGCATCGTCCCACCGGAAGCCTGCGATATGGTTATGGTGTTTGAGGACGATATGTTGCTGACGCGCAGTGTGGCGTTTCCGCCCAGCGCCTTGATATATTCCGTCGTTTGTCCAGTGATTGACACGGTGCCGGCATTGACGCCGTTGATGCTGATGTGTGCCGTCGATGCGGCGTCGGCCGTAAGCGCGACATAGAGCCGGCCGCTGCCTTCCGCCCCGGCTGCGGGGAGGGTGTAGCTGCGGGACATGCCAGGGCTGAACGTCTGGGAATCGTAGAGGTTACGGCCGCTGTGATACCACGCGAAGTCGTCAACCTCGTAAAGGGAGTTCTGATGAACGCTACCGGGATAGAAACTGTCGATGAAGGTCTGCTCATCAACGGTGAGTGGAGCGCCGTCGCTCTCCGTAAGGAAATAGTAGCCGTAGTCCGAATAGGGATTGCGGATACGGTTACCGGCGGCTGTCCATGAAACGGGTCCGTTGGCGTAGAACAGCCGGCGGCCGTCAACAATGCAGAGGGGCACTTCCTGCAGGTCGTCCGTGAAGCGGAGATAGCTGTCCGTGAGCGTCTCGGGCTGAAGCGTTCCGCCGTAGCCGTAGACCTTCACACGCGACGGATCGGAAAATCCGGCCTGTCTCACCAGCTCGTCCGTAATCTGGTAAATGCCGCTGGCGGGCACTCTTATCTTCGCCCAGCTGCCGCTGCGCAACACGGAATGGACCGCATATCTGTCGGCCGTATTAAGCCGTTGCAGGGCATTCTGTGCTCCGCTGCGCTGCGCCGAGGCTGAAGCCGCAGCCAAATCCGCTACCGGAGAAAGTCCGGCAGATGGCTCCAGCGGCGTTGCCTTGACGGTCAGCTTGAAGCTGACGAGCTTCATATACTTGCCGTCACGGAAGACCAGCGGCACAAAGGCGATGTCCAGCGAGCCTTTCTTCCGGGACACCGTGACTGCGCTGTGGACCTTCGGCATGGCCGGCAGCGTGTCGGACGTAATCCGTTGATAGCGTTCAACGTCGGCCCGGGTCATGGTGATAAACTCGGGGTAGTCAATCGAAACCGTATAGGCGGAGTCGGCGTAATTGCCTTCCAGCCCGTGGATGTAGGTGAAATGGGGCAGAAGAGAATCTATCCTGACCTGCTCGGCAGTCAGATTGAAGAAGCCTTGGGCGGCTGTTTTCAACGTGCCGCCAATCAATGCGGCTATCATCAGGATTCGTATTCTCATCATTTGCAGTTAAACTCTAATACTTTTCTATCTTCTATATATCCCACCAGATGGTCGTCAATCCTCACCGGACCGATGCCTGCCGGTGTACCGGTGAAAAGCAGGTCGCCCGTCTTCAGCGTGAAGAAGCGGCTGACGTACGCCACTATCTCGTCCACCCGGAAGAGCATGTCGCTCGAACAGCCTTCCTGCACGGTGCGCCCGTTGATGTCGAGATGGAAATGGAGCGCCTGTATGTCGCGGAACTTGTCCACGCTAATCCACTCGCCGATGGCTGCCGAGCCGTCAAACCCCTTACAAAGGTCCCATGACAACCGTGCCTCACGCAGTTTCTTCTGCAAATCGCGTGCCGTGAAATCAATGCCGACGGTCACGGCGTCATAATAACGGTGGGCGAAACGCTCCGGAACGCTCTTGCCCAGACGGCAGATGCGCACCACGAGCTCTGTCTCGTAGTCAATCTGTCCCATCCAGTCGGGTATGAAAAACGGTTTCCCGTCCTTCAGCAAAGCGGAGTCCGGCTTGATGAATATGACAGGACTCTCTGGTTTATATAACGCGCCATCCAGCTCTTTATTGTGCTGGATATAGTTCATTCCGGTTGCAAATATCTTCATGTGGTGTGTATTTTGTTTTTTCGAGGAGGGAGGAGGGAGGAGAGAGGAGGGAGGAGCGTGGAGGGAGAATAGTCTTTTGCGCTTGTTTCAACATCAAAAGCATTTCTCCCTCCTCGCTCCTCACTCCACACTCCTCGAAAGAGTTCTCCTCGCTCCTCGAAATAGAAAAGTCAGGAAGTAAAGCCTTGCGGCTACCTTCCTGACCTTTCTGTCTTATCCTATTGGGCCTCCGCAGGACGCGGAAACACAAGTCATTCTTTTTACTCAGCTACGAGAGTGAAGCGCTTGAAGTCAACAATCTTCAGCTCGCTGTCCTGCTGCTTCAGCCATGCGGCAACAGTGATCTTGTCACCGTCACCGAACTGGAACTCTTGGTCAACGAGGCAGTTCTCCTTCAAGAACTTGGCAACGCGGCCCTTGGCGATGTTCTCAATCATCTGTGCGGGCAGGTTGGCAGCCTTCTCGGCTGCGGTCTTCTCGCGGATTTCCTTAGCCTTGTCTGCCTCCTCACGTGTGAGCCAGCCCTTGTTGATGTTGGACTCGATGTGGTCATCCGAGTCAACGAGGTTAGGATTGATACCGGCCTTCTTGATAGCGGCAACGACAGCCTTCTCAACCTGCTCTTCCTTAGTCTTCTGTACAGCGACATTGTATTCCTCGTCGATGACCTTCTGGGGAACAGAAGCCTCGTCCAGAGCAACCGGCTTCATGGCAGCCACCTGCATGGCAACCTTGTGACCGGCATCTACGGCAAGCTTGTTCGTCTGAACCATAGTGGCCAGAGTGTGCTTGCCCATGTGGTCGTAAACCTCGATGTTCTCGCCTTCGAGATAGTTGTAGCCGTCCAGCTCCATCTTCTCACCGGTGATACCCGAGCGCTGTGCCACAGCGTCTTCCACGTTCTGGCCGTCAGCCAGCGTGAGGGCCTTGATTTCCTCTATTGTCTTGCACTTGTTTGCAACAGCGGCGTCCAGAATTGCCTGTGTAAGAGCGATGAAGTCAGCTCCATTGGCAACGAAGTCGGTCTCACACTTCAGGGCTACGATAGCACCGAAGTTGTCGGCCACCTTCACGAGCACGCAACCGTTGGAAGTCTCGCGGTCGCTACGCTTTGCGGCGATGGCGAGTCCGCGCTCACGAAGAATTTCCTTAGCCTTGTCGAAGTCTCCGTCAGCCTCTGTCAGCGCGTTCTTCACGTCAGCGAGACCTGCACCGGTCATGGTGCGGAGCTTCTTGATATCAGCCATTGATACAGCCATAGTCTTGTTTCCTTGAATAAATTCGTTAATATTAATATGTCTTTGTCACTCCCGTTTATTCAGCGTCCTTGCGGGCTTTGCGGGTGCGCTTGGGCTTCTCCTCGCCAGCCTCAGCAGCCTCGGCCTCAGCCTGAGCCTGAGCGGCGTTCTCGTCAGCCTTCTCAACCTTGCGCTCCTCCAGACCCTCGGCGATGGCACCGCAGCAGGCAGCGAGGATTGTCTCTACGCTGTCCTTAGCGTCATCGTTGGCCGGGATGACGAAGTCGATGTTCTTCGGGTCAGAGTTGGTGTCCACGATACCGAATACGGGGATGCCCAGACGGTTAGCCTCCTTAACGGCGATGCCTTCCTTCATCACGTCCACTACGAAGAGTGCAGAGGGCAGACGGGTCAGGTCAGCGATAGAGCCGAGGTTCTTCTCCAGCTTTGCGCGCTGGCGTGTCACCTGAAGGAGCTCACGCTTTGAGAGGTTAGAGTAAGTTCCGTCAGCCATGAGCTTGTCGATGTTCGCCATTTTCTTCACTGCCTTGCGGATTGTGGGGAAGTTGGTGAGCATACCGCCCGGCCAACGCTCGATAACGTAAGGCATGTTTACGCTTGCTGCCTTCTCGGCAACGATTTCCTTTGTCTGTTTTTTAGTAGCGACGAACAGGATTTTCTTTCCTGACTTTGCTATCTGCTTGAGGGCCTCAGCGGCCTCGTCAACCTTGGCTACGGTCTTGTGGAGATCGATGATGTGGATTCCGTTACGCTCTGTGTAGATGTAGGGAGCCATTGCGGGGTTCCACTTGCGGCGCAGGTGACCGAAGTGGCAGCCAGCCTGCAGCAACATATCAAAATTTGTTCTTGACATTGTTTTCTTCTTTAATTTTGTTGTTTACTTTCTTTTTTATTCTTTTTCTTAGAACCAACCACACGGTAGTCGGGAACGGAATTATGAATTAGGAATTATGAGTTAGAAGTTGTCGGCCTGTGGCCGATGAAGAATTATCCAATTAGGAATTGCCTCTGTGCATGGCCGTGCGAACGGCGGCAGCAAATTACTCGCTACGCTCATCAACACGTCTTCACTCTTCATTCTTCACTCTTCATTTTCATCCCCGGGTCCCTGCGGTTTAGATACTAAACTTATGCGTGCTCCGTTTCAGCCTGTGTTATCCACAGCGGTACGCCACACTGTCTGTATATATAATATGGTATATATATAAATAATGTGTGGGTGTATTAACGCTTGCTGAACTGGAAGCGGCGACGGGCCTTCGGCTGACCGGGCTTCTTACGCTCAACGGCACGTGCATCACGTGTGAGGAAGCCATGGTCCTTCAGGTTCTTCTTGTCTTCGGCGTTGATCTTAACCAGTGCGCGTGCGATAGCCAGACGCAGAGCCTGACTCTGACCTGTGAAACCGCCACCGTCGAGGTTAGCCTTAATGTCATACTTCTCCAAAACCTCCAGCAGTTCCAGCGGCTGCTTAACCACATACTGCAGGATGGCTGAGGGGAAATATTCCGTCACGTCCTTCTTGTTGATCGTAATCTTGCCTGTTCCTTCGCTTACGTAAACGCGTGCCACGGCACTCTTACGGCGACCTATTGCATTAACTACTTCCATCGTTTCTTTCGTTTATTTATACTGGTTAATATCAATTGACTTCGGCTGCTGTGCCTCGTGCTTGTGCTCTGTGCCCTCATAGATGAAGAGGTTGTTCATCAGGCTGCGTCCGAGCGGGCCTTTAGGCAGCATACCCTTTACGGCATGGCGGATGATTCTCTCAGCGCCGTCCTTCTTCGTGCGGAGCTGTGCGGGCGTGTTGAAACGCTGTCCACCGGGATAACCAGTATAGCGGGTGTACACCTTGTCTGTCTCCTTCTTACCGGAGAACACCACCTTCTGTGCGTTGATGATGATGACGTTGTCTCCGCAGTCTACGTGCGGAGTGAAAGTAGGCTTGTACTTTCCGCGGAGCAGTTTAGCGACCTTTGAGCAGAGGCGGCCCACAATCTGATCGCTTGCGTCAATGACAACCCACTCCTTCTTAGCTGTTTCCTTGTTAACGGAAATAGTCTTGTAACTTAAAGTGTTCATTACTAATTTTTAAATTTTACTACTAAAAAACATTTTCAATTCTTTCTCACGACCAACCGCCGGAAGAACCGTCGCTCTCCGGCTGTCTGCCGTCTGGACGCAGATTCACTAACCGCCATGCCCGGCCAGAGACATGACTATTAACACTACGGCCATGGGGATCTAAGTGTTCCCCGAAATAATCGGACTGCAAAGTTACGGCTTTTCTCATTATTTAATATACGCGCGACACATTTTGTTTCATCTTTTACGTATTTTTAACACCGCAATCTGCCTCGTTCCCTCACAGGACGGCGTCAAGATAGTTGTCCGGAGTGACCACCGTCACGCTCTCCACGTCGTAGGCATTTGTGAAGGCCGCCGGTATGGCGGAGTTGGCTCGGCGCGGGTTCCACTTCATCTCAAACGCCCGGAACCGTCCGTCGCACTCCTCCACATAGTCAATCTCCTGCTGCTGCGTGGTGCGCCAGAAGTAGCCTTTGGCGTATGTCAGTCCGTAGTGGTTGCGCTTCAGCCGCTCACTGATGATGAAATTCTCCCACAGGGCTCCCGTGTCCTGACGTAGGTTGAGCGGAGCGAAGTTCTGTATGATGGCGTTGCGCACGCCGTTGTCATAGAAGTAGACCTTCTTCCCCTTCTTCAGTTCGTTGCGCAGGTTGCGGCTCAGCGCCCCGAGCCGGAAGATGACATAGCATTTTTCCAGCAGGTCGACATATTTCTCCACCGTCTTGTTGTCCGAGCCGACCGTCTGGGCCAGCTCGCTGTAGGACACCTCGCTTCCCACCTGCAGGGCCAGAGCCACGAGGAGCTTTTCCAGCAGGACCGGCTTGCGGATGTCGTTCAGCGAGAGCAGGTCCTTGTAGAGATAGCTTGACGCTATGTTCATCAGTAGCTCACGTGCGTCGGCCGCGTGGTTGAGCACGTCCGGATAGGAACCGTAGATGAGCCTCTGCTCCAGCGTCTGCCCGACGGAGAGCAGCCCGCCGGTGTCCATCAGCTCGGCCGACGAGACGGGATAGAGATGATATTCAAACTTTCGGCCCGTCAGCGGCTCGTTCAGCCTGTCGTGCAGCTCAAATGCCGACGAACCGGTCACCAGCAGCTGGACATCCGGCATGCCGTCGGCAATGCGTTTGAGCGTCATGCCAATCTGCGGGACGCGCTGCGCCTCGTCCACCACCACTATCCTGCTGTTGGCTATCAGCTGTCTCAGCCTGTCACTGTTGGCCTGTGTCAGCATCGCCTGCACCTCCGTCGCAATTGAGCATCAGCGTCTTTTCCTTCCGCCCTGCTGTGACCTGCCGCAGCAGCGTGCTTTTGCCCACCTGCCGCGCTCCCGTCACGATGATGGCCTTGCCGCAGAACATGCGCCGCTCTATGGTCTGCTGTAGCTTGCGTATAATCATATCATTGTTGTCGTCCGGCTTTGTCCGGCCGACGGTTGCAAATATACGAAAAAAACGCCCTAATCCCAAAAATCAATATGAATTTTAGGATTATAATCCCAAAAATTACTATGAATTTTGGGATTAGGCCGTTTCGCCGCCATCACCGTGACATGCCCGCCGGCCGCTCCGTTCAGCCCTCCCAACTTTATTTAACTACGCCGCCGGCCGCGGAACCGGAGAACTTTCGTATCTTTGCGGATGTAATGTCCGTCCGGCTGCGCGCGGCTGCATGCGTCTTCATGCGTCTTCATGCGACGGTACGCTACGGCCTGTTGCGGACATCCGGCAGATAACAACATCCGGCAGATAACATCAGATAACAGATAACAATACGACAATCATGCTCCAGCAAGACTATTTCATGCGCCTTTTGCGCGAATTTGCCGAAGCCCTCCAGCTGCTTCTAAACAAGAAGGACCACGACCGCCAGATGGAGGAGATGCAGACCATGTACAACCGTTATATCGGCAACTCATCCGAATTTTTCCATACAGCGTCCATAGACGAGGTCATGACGTCATTCGACCGCTTCCACGAAGACGAACGCATCAGCCGCATGGAGATGCTCGCCGACCTCTACTATGCCGAAGCCGGCCTCACCACCACGCCCTCACGCGCCATCCTGCTGGAACGCGCACTGACGCTCTATGTCTACGTTGACGCCAACAGCCGCACATACAGTATCGGACGTCTGGAGAAAATATCGAGGATAAGACACGACTGTCTGGAATAGACTTTACTTTAACGAGTGTTAATGTCCAGTCTGCTCTGCAAATCCGCATTTATGCCCGAAAAACGGGCAAAAATCGATATTTTTATTAACCATCTGGCCGTCAGTCACTTACCTGTCACTTTATTTCTGCTGAAATTTTCCGGTCTTGCCGTAAGGGCCTCCCGGCCTTGCAATAGCTGCCTTACGGCATGACGACAAGCACCCCGTTGCACGACGGCGGCGGCCCTTTCGCACCCCCGGGAGGGCCTTACGGCTCGCGGCGGCAACAAAAACGTGATGAAAAACAGGCTCCGCCGGACTGCCGGACACACTTTTCCGGAACTGCCGGGGATTCTGTTTTTCGGAACAACCACGACATTTTAAGATTTCAGGAGGTTATAGTTAAACATACGCAACTATATTGAAGGAAGTTTTCCGGGGAGGGATTTTCGAGAAGGGAGGAGAGTGGAGGGAGGAGGGAGAATAGTCTTCTGCGCTTGTTTCAGCATCAGAAGCATTTCTCCCTCCTCCCTCCACTCTCCTCCCTCCTCGAAAATTCCTCCTCGAAAATTCCTCCTCGAAAATTCCTCTCCAAAAATCAATCTACTTTCTTCGAGACACACTCAACGAGCCTCTCCAGCGCCGGAACCGTGAAGCGGCCGCGGGCAAGGGCGATGAGACCGTCGTCCTGCATGGAGTTGAGGGCGCGTGAGACCTCTAGACGACTTGCGTTCAGTTCATGCCCAAGCCTCTCCATGAGAATATGGACCGTCTTGGGACCGGTCGGAGACTGGCAGTGGGAAGCGACGAAACGGGCGATGTGGCCGCGGAGGCCGTCGGGGCCGTCGGACCATGGGAGACGGCGGAGCTGCTGAAGCTGAGCGGCGAGGATGTTGAGGAGATTGAGGCGGAAGATGATGATGGTGTCGGAAAGATTGGTCACCTCGCGCTTGTCGATGGTGATGAAGTTGACATCCGTCACCGTGCGCATCGTTCCATGGAAACGCTGTTCAAAACCGAAGAGACGTTCGGGTTGGATGACAAACGGAGCGTCGAGCTCTTCCGTCACGGAATAGGTCCCGTCATCAGCCACAGTCTCGGCGCGGAGCCGTCCGTTGACGAGAAAGTAGAGGCGGTCGCAGCGGTCACCGTTGCGGAAGAGGCGTTTGCCGGGCGGCAGCTTGAGGAAGCCGAGCTTCGTGTGGGCCACCATCTGCATGAGGTCGCCGTGACTGATGCCCTGAAAGAGGGTGAACTGGAGCAGCTTGTCGTAGAGTTGGAGCGAACGTGCCATCGTTTTTCTCAGCGGTTTATGTACGGGTCAAGAGCGGGCGAGTGCCATACGGCGAAGCCACCCTTGTCGTCGGAATAGATGAAGCAGGCCGCCAGCTCGCGGTGACGGTCGAGCACACGGCGGGCCTCGTCCATGCCCATGACCATGAAAGCCGTGGCATAGGCATCGGCCGTGGCACAGTCGGCGGCCAGCACCGTGGCCGACAAAAGGCTGTGCTGGACAGGGCGTCCCGTGCGCGGGTCAATCGTGTGGGCATATCGCCGGCCATTCTTATAGTAGAAATTGCGGTAGTTGCCGCTCGTGGCCATGGCCCGGTCGGTGAGGCTCAGAGTCGCCTGAAGCTCGCCGGCGGTGTTCAGCGAGTCCTCCACGGGCTTGTTGACCCCGATCCTCCACGGCTGACGCCGGCCGCTGATGCCGCTCACGACGACCTCGCCGCCGATTTCGACCATGAAGTTCTCCACGCCGTGACGGCGCAGCAGACGGGCCACGGCGTCACATCCGTAGCCTTTGGCAATGGCACTGCAGTCAAGCATGACGCGCGGGTCGTCCTTCACGACGCGTCCGTCAGCCAGCCGTACCTTGCCGAAACCCGTCAGCCGGCGCAGACTGTCGACGGCACGGTCAGTCGGAGTCTCGCCGCTGCGGAAGCCGAAGCCCCAGAGATTGACCAGCGGGGCGACGGTTATATCGAATGCACCGCCGGTCTCGCGGGAGACGGTCATGGCCTTTGTGAACACGTCGGTGAACATGACGTCAACGGTGACGGCCTCATTGCGGTTTACGGCGGAGATGACGGAAGACTTGTTGAAGGGCGACAGCGAGCCGTCGACCTTCTGAAGCTCCTCGATGATGAGGGCATGAAGGTCGCGGTCATGCTGGTAGGTGATGTTATAGACGGTTCCGAAAATGAAACCCTTGTCGTTGCGGTATGGCGTGTCACGATGTTGCCGGACGATGATGACTGTGCCGGCAATTAGGAGAATGAGAAACGCAATCTGCCATTTCTTTAGTTTGCTGTTCATGATTGCTGGTGTTGTTTGATAACTGATGAGGGCCCCTCCGGCTCCCCGAGGGGGAGAGACCTGCGGCATGAGACGTCATTTCATACCTCTTCACTCATCACTCTGATCTCTGACCTGAAACTCTCAGATGTCGACGATGACATTGAATGTCGCTCCGAGGCGGGTGTCGCCGTAAATACCGAAACCCGGAACATACCACGTGTTGCCGATGCTCGTGTCCTTGTGGACTATGCGCCGCTTGTAGCGGAAGACCCACCCCATGTGCAACGGGCCCCATACCTTGGCGTCAAGCCCGAAGACCACCTCCATCCAGTGCTGGTTACAGCCGTCGCCGTCGATTGAGAACGACGCGTCGTTGCCCCATACGGGGTCGATGACGCCGGGGCGGGCGATGTCGACGTTATATGTTGTGAAGGCGTAACGTATGCCTCCGTAAAGCCGGTTGGGGGCGTGCTTGTTGCGCAGGAGGTTGAGGTCGCAGCCGATGCGGAAGAACGGCGCACCAGTCTTATAGTGTATTCCCGTCACCTCGTCGGCCCTGTCGGCCCGTCCGTAGCCCAGCTCGAAGATGGGGAAATACTGGTCGTGGAGGTTTATGCGCAGCGCGGCCTCATAGTCGCCGTAGTCGCCCATGGCCTGCATGACGGGACCGACGAGGTCGAAAGACAGCGCGAAGCCGTTGAACAGCGGCACAGAGTCTTTCTCAATGGAGAAGAGCCGGTTCTGGGCACGCGACGCCGGAGCCGATGCGAAGAGCAGCAGCAGACTAACGGCGAGTCCTGAAATATATGTGGAAATGTTCTTTTGACAGGTCATAATTCACCATTTGATTGTTGACGGCGATGGAGTCAATGATGTTGCGGGTCCATCTCACACCCTTGATATTGTGGAAAAAGGAGATGTTGCAGTCCACGGATTCGAAATGCGGATAGTTGTCCTTTGCGATGAGGACACTGTCGGAGATCTCCCACCCTTCCCCGCTGACGTAGAAGATGAGCGTGTCCTCGGGCGCATTGTAGCTGATGGGGAGGTTGAAGGTCGAGGCGCCGGTGAGCCTGTTGAGCAGAACGCTGTCATTGCCGTCGCTGCATGTGGTCGTGACGGTGAGCGTGTCGCCCAGCGTGATCGGCGTCCCGTCACTGCCGTAGATATTATATACGGTGTAGACGGCGTTCTGAACAGGACAGTCTATCGACGAACAGGCCACGGTCAGGACTGCCGTGACGGCTGCCGTGACGGGAAGAAGGGCGAAAAGCAGACGCGCGAGCGTTGTCTTCAGCTGACGGCGCGACGGCCGGCGGGGATGTCTCTGCGGGGATGATGTCATAACTTCTCCTCTATCTAATCATAGCTTTTCCTCTATCTGATAGTCATTGCGCCCGTTGGACGTGCGGCTGACAAGGTCGCCGACAAAGCCCGTGAGGAACAGCTGGGTCCCGATGATCATCATAGTCAGCGAAATATAGAAATAGGGCGAGTCGGTGACGAGACGCTGGGGGACGCCGTTGGCAAGGGCGTAGAGTTTGTCCACACCGATAATGAAAGCCGAAATGAGGCCGATAAGGAACATGATTGAGCCGAGGAAGCCGAACACGTGCATGGGCTTACGGCCGAAACCGCCGAGAAACCACAGCGTGATGAGGTCGAGATAGCCGTTGAAGAAGCGGTTGAGACCAAACTTCGATGTTCCGTACTTGCGGGCCTGATGCTGGACGACTTTCTCCCCTATCCTGGTGAAACCGGCGTTCTTGGCCAGATACGGGATGTAGCGGTGCATCTCGCCGTAGACCTCTATGTTCTTGACGACGGCCTTACGATAGGCTTTCAGTCCGCAGTTGAAGTCGTGGAGGTTCTTGATTCCGCTTATTTTTCGTGCCGTGGCGTTGAAGAGTTTCGTCGGAATGGTCTTCGACAGCGGGTCGTAGCGCTTCTGCTTATAACCCGAAACAAGGTCGTAGCCCTCGTCCTTTATCATGCGGTAGAGGCCGGGAATCTCGTCGGGGGAGTCCTGAAGGTCAGCGTCCATGGTGATGACAACGTCACCCTGGGCCTGCTCGAAACCGCAGTAGAGGGCGGGGCTCTTGCCGTAGTTGCGGCGGAACTTGATGCCGTGGACGCACGGCGACTTTCGGCAAAGCTCTTCGATGACTTCCCACGAACGGTCCGTAGAGCCGTCGTTGACGAATATTATCTCGTATGTGAAGCCGTTCTCGTCCATCACGCGCTCTATCCAGGCGTGGAGTTCGGGCAGCGATTCGTCCTCATTATATAATGGTATTACTACTGAAATGTCCATCTGGCTGATTGTTTATGATTCTGTTTTTTATATCGTTTATGTCTCTTTATCCCTCCCCCTGCGCCGTCGTTTTTCTTCTCTTTTCCTTTGCGGCAGGAGCATGCCGTTTCCGTCTGTCTCCGGCGGTGCCTCCGCCCCGGATCACGCACGCACGCTGCGCCTGGCAACCGCAGCGATTGGCAGTCCGAGAATGAAACCGATGAAGATATTGATGGAAAGATAGCTGAGGGCATAGTCAATGGGACGCGTCTGTGACATCTGCGCCAAGGCCTGACGGAATGTCTCTGTCATGCCGTATGCTTCCATAGCCTTGAGGTTCACCTCATCGTTTAGCATCATGGTCATACGGCTCACGATATAGCCTTGGTCGATGAACTGGAAGTAGATGAGCTGGGCCAAGGCAAAAAGGATGGCTGCGTAGAAAAATATCAGAACGCTGTAGGCGTAGCCGCGACGGAATGAGATGACGCCATCACGGACACTGTCGCGGAACTTGAAAAGGCGCCGGGCTGCAAACAACGGTGAACCCACGGCAAGCAAGATGCCGCAGAGTGAGAACAGCGGGGCTGTCAGTCCGCTGATGCAGCAGGCAAAGCTGGCCGTCCACATCACCGCCAGCAGCGCACCGTCAACGCGCGCAAAGGCTTTCAGTTGTCTGTATTCGTCCGGAGTCATGACGTTTGTCGTATCCTTTTAGGGTTATTTCCGTGCAAAAATACGAAATAAAATCCATAATCAGCAAGGCGCAATTCTTAAATTATGCTTTATCAGTCATTTTAACTTCGCTGGCTTATGTAAAGATTATAGGAATATTGAAAATAAGTTAAAAACCAAACGTTTGGCTGCCGATAATACCTTTTTCTGAATTAATTTGCCTACCTTTGCAACCGCTTAAAAGACGGGCAAGTCTTGCACGGCCAGCTCCCTTCGAATCCTCCAGGACGGGAACGTAGCAAAGGTAGTTGGTTGTAGCGGCGCGATGCAAGTAGCTTGCCCACCCCGCCTCTTTAGCTCAGTTGGCCAGAGCACGTGATTTGTAATCTCGGGGTCGTTGGTTCGAATCCGACAAGAGGCTCGAAAAAGAAGATAAAGGTCCGGATATCATTCTCGATTTCCGGACCTTTTTCGTTTCAACAGACCCGGTCTTTACGTTTGGACAGACCGGTCTTTACGTTTCTATTGACTATCCTTTTGTATTAGCCAGCCTGCCTTGACCGGCAAATGAAGTTCATTTGCCTTTCCTGTGTGACCCGGTCTCTTTTTTTATTGTGGCCTCGCTGATGATTACCGGACCGCCGTGGGGATTGAAGTCAATGAGCTTACGGCCGTCGCGGGACTTCACTTCAAGCCTCTGGCCGTCCTGTGTGGCCGTGACATGGCGGTCGGTCCGGACGACCATCGTCAGCGGTACGTTGAAGAGGGACTTGTCCAGACCGAGCCGCGGCGTGACTGAAGTCGTCCCGTTTTCATGCTTTCTGACATCGAGGAAGACGGCGCGCCGTTCCTTGGTATAGGCCGAAACATCGGCCAGCGTGGCCACCCAAATTTTCTGCCTGAGCGAGTCAACGTAGTCAAAGTGGCGCCACAGCGTGGCCGGGTCGCTGAAATGGTCGTAGCCGTAGCTGATACCATGGGTCATGGTGACCTCCCACCCGCCTTTTCCGATAAGCCCGTCCACCCATCGGCGCAATCCCTCCTCGGTCCGCTTGCTTCCTAAGCTCATCTGCTTTGTACGGCTGCCAACGCGGCCTTTCTCACAGACTGCGACGGTTTCGCCGTTATGTCTGTTGCCGGGATAGACGAACGTGCGCGGCCATACGCCTACGCTGTCACCGATGATGCTGTCATTCGCCTGCACTTCGTGACGCAGTTCTTCTGCGGAGAGCTTGGTTACATTCCTATGCTCAAAGCCGTGGCTCGCTATTTCATGGCCGTCGGCGCGCAGCTGGCTCAGCTGGCTCCACGTCATGGTCGGTGTCCCTTTCTGGTCACGGCCGACCTTGCTGCCTATGATGGCGAACGTGGCGGGAAAGCGGTGCTTCTTCAACTGTCCGCGCACGACGGTGAAATGTTCCAACAGCCCGTCGTCGAACGTGTAGCTGATTGCAGCCCGCCGGTCGCCACTGTAGCGGGAGACATAAATCCGGGGGCTCTCAACTTCGGACAGAATCCGCCTGATGGCCTCTCCCCAATACTGTCCGAGCACTTTGGCGCCCTTCTCGTTGGGATGAAGGTGGAAACTCTCGCCGTTGCGCCCCTTTTCCAGAAAGGTGTCAGTCGCGTTGTTCTCACGGAAATAACCGTAGGCGAGCGTGTCTCCGATGTGGACATGACCGTTGCTGTAGCGGGCGACGATGTCCGGATAGCGGTCATAATAGGCGCGGAGCATGGCGAGGCTCTCGCCGTCGAGGACGGAGCCCTGCCCGGTGGTGAAGCCCGGAGTGTAGTAGATGGCGCGGTGAACAACGACGTGGGCGTCGGGCCAGAGCGCGAGCAGCGAGTCGATGATGACGGTCATGTTGCGGACATAGTCCTCGGGCGTGGTGCGGTGGTTGCGCGGCCGTTCAGCGCTGTCGTTCGTACCGAGCATGATGCTGAACACCAGCGGCAGGTCGGGATGGTCTCCGACAAGCCGTGTCGTCCGCTTCACGACGTCACTGAAATAAGTCCGGTCACCGGCGGGGACGACGTCTTCCTTGTTGGGAAGGAAGTGGTATGTCGTGCGTCCGGAGCGCCCGCAGTTCTCGAAATGGATGTCGCCGACGCCCTCCTGCCCGGCCAGCCAGCGGGCGCACGCAGCCGGAGGAGCCGTCTCGGCCCGGTTCTCGTGCAGGGCTCCGTAGGTGATGCTGTTGCCGATGAACACGATGTTGTAGGAACGTCCGGAGGCACCGGCCGCCACGCATGCGGCCAGTGCCACAAAAAGCGATGTCAGTCTTATTCTCATTGTTGTTCTTATTTGTTCGGGGTTATGTCATTGAAGTGCATCAGATGGCAGTCAATAGCAATAATGTTTTCTTCATGTCTGTCGTTTATGTCAGATGGGGTTATAATAATATGTATAGCTGTCCGTCGCTGTTCTCAAAAAATCAGCCGGTTGCGCGTCATGACAGCAAAATTACGGTAAAATGGCTTTAGAAAACCGGTAAAATCGTACGGAAATCGGTGATATCGTCCGTTATTGCGGTAATTCCGTCCCCAAAAACCGGCAGAGCGTGCGTTTTTGTGCGGTAGACAGCCTCGTGCAGTACATGCTGCAGGGATTTGCTGTCACGACCGTCCGGAAGCCAATCACACCTGTGACTGCAAATCCGCTACAGCATTCATACGTTAAGCTTTCGCGTCCTTGCACTTACACTATACAAACCAGAAGCTGCCCAGTTAATGATTTGTAATTTAAAATCCTGTTTTTACGCCCGCGAGAAGATGGACTTTTCAAAAAATATCGGCCGCGCCTCCAAATTCCGCAAATATGCGCGTATCAAAAATCAGGGGTCATCGTGATGATATATTTACATATTTCGTAACATACTCATTCATAGCCATATACAAACAGCATCATTCGTCCCGCCACTTGGGAA
>USFX01000008.1 GCA_900553965.1 uncultured Prevotella sp. | reverse complement strand
GAGCCGCGGAAATATAATGTATATATTCACAACGACGATTTCACCACAATGGACTTTGTGGTGAAAATCCTCACCGTGGTCTTCTTCAAGAGCGAGGTGGAGGCCGAGGCGCTCATGCTCGCCGTACACCACAGCGACAAGGCCGTCGTCGGGACATACAGCTACGACATTGCCGTATCGAAGACGGAAAAGGCCATGAGGATGGCACGCGAAGAGGGATTCCCGCTGCGGCTGACATACAGTCCGGAATGAAACAAGCACACTGAAACACTATGGAAATAAAAAGATCGCCACTCGTCGACTTCGTCTTTGACGATACGCTCAGGATATGCCGCAGCTGGCGGCATGAGTTCATCATGCCCGAACATGTCCTCATGGCCATGCTGCGGCAGAAAGTGTTCAGAAAGACACTGAGCGACTGCGGCATCAATCCGAAAACGATAGAAGACGACATCAACGGATTTTTCTGCGATACGGAGCGCGTGCCGGAAAACATGGAATACAGTCCGGAGGCTTCGGTACAGACAAACGAGCTGCTCTCGGGTGCCTATTTCACGGTGGAATCGTCCGGGGCACAGTGGATGAAGATTCCCCATCTGCTCAACAGCATGCTGCTGCTCGACGACTCTTACGCGGCCTACGTGCTCACGACGAAGATAAAAGACCGTACGGGCATGTTTCTGAGCCGCCTCATCTCGCTCTGCGAGGAGAACGGCGAACCGGCGGAGACGGACGGGACGGACGGAAAGAACGGTACGGAACTTCCGTCCGGAGGGACTGACACGGACGGGGCCGGCTGGCTGGAGGATGACATGGACGAGAAGGCAGAGCAGCAGGAGTGGCGCACGTTCGTCACCTGCATAAACGAACGGCTCGACGGCCACAACCCGCTCATCGGCCGCGAGAAAGAGCTGGAACGCACGATACAGGTGCTCTGCCGGAAGGACAAGAACAATCCGCTGCATGTCGGCGAGCCGGGTGTGGGCAAGACGGCCCTTGTCTTCGGGCTGGCACGGATAATCGAGGACGGCCGCGTGCCGGAAAGGCTGCGCGGATGCCGCATCTATCAGGCCGACATGGGAACGATGGTGGCCGGCACGCAGTTCCGCGGGGACTTTGAAAAGCGCATGAAGCAGGTTCTCGACGGAGCCTCAGACGAGGGCAACGCCATCATATACATAGACGAAATACACAGCATCATGGGCGCCGGAGCGACCGGAGACGGGGCGATGGACGCCGCCAACATGCTCAAACCATATCTGGAGGCGGGACAGCTGCGCTTCATCGGGTCGACGACATACGAGGAATACAACCGCCATCTGTCACGCAGCAAGGCGCTGATGAGACGATTCCAGCAGATTGACATAACGGAGCCGGGCGTGGAAGAGACCATCGGCATACTGCAACAGCTGAAGAAGGGTTATGAGGATTTCCACGGCGTGACGTACACTCCCACGGCCATTGAGTTTGCCGTAAAGGCGAGCGCACGACATATAATGGACCGCTGTCTGCCGGACAAGGCCATCGACCTCATCGACGAGGCTGGCGCCTACCGCGAGACGCATCCGCTGGAGGGCCGCAAGCGGCAGACGGTGGACAAGGTGCTCGTGGCCGAGATTCTGTCGAAGGTGTGCAAGGTCGACGCGCTGGCCATAAAGGCGGACAACGACGCGAAGCTGGAGACGCTGGCAAAGCGCATCAGCGCGCAGATCTACGGGCAGGACGAAGCCGTCAGACAGGTGACGGAGGCCGTCATGATGGCCAAAGCCGGGCTGACAGCCGGAGACAAGCCGCTGGCCTCGCTGCTCTTTGTCGGGCCGACGGGCGTCGGAAAGACGGAGGTGGCAAAGGTGCTGGCAAAGGAACTGGGCATCGGGCTCGTGCGCTTCGACATGAGCGAATATACGGAGAAGCACACCGTGGCAAAACTCATAGGTGCGCCGGCCGGATATGTGGGCTATGAGGACGGCGGACTGCTCACCGACGCAATACGCCGGACGCCGAACTGCGTGCTGCTGCTCGACGAGATTGAAAAGGCTCACGAGGATATCTACAACATCCTGCTTCAGGTGATGGACTACGCCCGCCTGACGGACAACAAGGGCCGCCGGGCCGATTTCCACAACGTGGTGCTCATCATGACGTCGAACGCCGGAGCACAGCATGCCGCGAAAGCGAACGTCGGCTTTACGGGCAATGTATCGGCCGGCGAGGCAATGATGAAGCAGGTCAAGAAGACGTTCAAGCCGGAGTTCATCAACCGGCTGTCGGCCACGGTCGTCTTCAACGACATGAACCACACGATGGCCTCGCTCATCCTCGACAAAAAGCTGGCGGAGCTGCGGGAACAGCTCGCGGCACGCCGTGTGACCATGACGCTCACCGCCGACGCCCGCGAACATCTGCTGCGCCTCGGTTTCACCCGCGAATACGGCGCACGGGAAATCGACCGCGTCATCGTCTCGCAGCTGAAACCGCTTCTCATGCGCGCCATCCTCTTCGGACGGCTGAAGAAAGGCGGCGACGCGACAGTGACGATGGACGGCGACGGAAACATAACACTATCGTAGGGCCATAACTCTCCAACGGCAGACCGCTTTCCGGCATATACACAATATAAAACATCCACGGCTATGATTTATAGAATCCCCGATACAACAATATAAAACATCCGCTGCTATGATTTATAGAATCCCCGACAATGAGCTCAGCTTCCCCGACCCTCATCTCTGTGATGAGCCTGACGGACTGCTGGCCGTGGGCGGCGACTTGTCAATCGACCGTCTGCTGCTGGCCTACAGCCACGGCATATTTCCATGGTTCTCGTTCCGTGACTGTGACGAACCGCTATGGTACTGTCCGCAACAGCGCTTCGTCATCTTCCCCGACGAGATTCATGTCTCCCACTCCATGCGCACGCTGATGAACAAGAACCGCTACCGCATGAGCTTCAACGAGGATTTCGACGGCGTTATCAGTGCCTGCGGACGCCTCCGTATCGACGAGGAGGGGGCGTGGCTGGGCAAGGACATCACTGAGGCATACACCGAACTCCACCGTCAGGGATTCGCCGCGAGCGTTGAGGTGTGGGACGGTAACAAACTGGTCGGCGGCCTCTATGGCGTCACCATCGGACGCTCTTTCTTCGGCGAAAGCATGTTCTCATTGGTGCCCAGCGCCAGCAAGCTCGCCCTCATCCACCTCGCCCGCTTCTTCAGCAACCACGGCGGCCGCCTGATAGACTGCCAGATAGAGACGCCCCACCTCAAGAGCATGGGCGGACGGTACATCAGCTATGACGAATACATGAAGATAATATCAGAAGAATAGGCAAGCCTGTTCTTCTGAGGAGTTAAATGAATTAAAAAGGAGTTATCGCTCCATGCGATAACTCCTTTTTAATTCATTTAACTCCTAAAGTCAGATGATGCTCCCCGTGGGGAGCATCATCTGACTTTTTTAATAAACCACCACCTTACGGACCTCACCGTTGCTCATCTTGACAACGTTGATACCCTTCTGGGGAGCAGTTATCCGGGTTCCGTTCAGAGTATAGCGTGCTACTTCAACGGCAGAAGATGCGCCGTCCTTGACTGCACTGATACCTGTACCATTATAGTCGTCATAGCTCATAACCTTGGAGCGGGCTGCGTTGGCAATCGTTCCGTTCTCTGCTATGACCAAAGCCACGACGTAGAGCTCGTCACTGCGTACGGCACTTTTAAGCGTAGACTTGGTGGGCATTGTCAACACATAGCTGTTTGACTCCTTGTCGCCAGCCTTCTCTCCGCCGGTAAGAGCATCAGCCTGATTCTCGCCGCCGCTAAGTGCTCCGGTAAAACGGTTGGCTGTAATCGTAGAGTAGGAACTGCCAACCATGACGTCATTGAACGTAAGATAAACGTATGACGAACCATATTCACCACCGCGGCAGAACGGAGTCAGCATCGGGTCGTTGTCCACCTGAGCAGCCGTTGCGGAAGCATAGTTGTTGGCCTGTCTCCATGCCGTTGTCTCACCTTTCAGACTGTCTGCAACGAGAACGTAAGCCACACTATACTTGCCGCCGTCCATCAGATACTCTATGTCTGACTTCACATTGACCTTCGTGCTGTCCTCATTAAAGCCACCCGTCACATCCACACTCACCTCGGGAAGGACTGAATTACAATAGGCGAAATCTTCCGTAATACTGTTTCCTGAACCGTAATACGGGTCAACACCGAGGATTCTGCGGTCAACGGAACAGCTGGGGGCGCCGCTGAGACCAATCTTGTCATAACGGAAATAGTCCGCAACATACATCGGGTCGGTGGAATTATAGAGATGCAGAGCGATGCCGATGAAGTTCGGCTGTGTTTCTTTCAGCATTTCCATGCCGACCCAGCCACGAGGACACCACGGGCAACCCGTTCCGGTAAATTCCTCCACGACGGTCTTACGCTCAGCCATACGCGAAACAACCTTTCCGCCGAACGCAACAGCCTGTTCGCCATACGGATTCTGCTTGCCGTTGATTTTCTCTATGCTCATTGCCGCCTTATATCCGACACACTCCACGGGAGCGGTGTATGTCAGTTCTACAACGAATTGCTTATTATATCCACCTGATATTGACGCAGCCAGCTCCTTATGATATGAGGTTTTCTCACCATTGATCTCAATGACATAATCCAAAGAACTGATGTCCTCTGTGCCGTCACTCTGAATCAACGCCTGTGTCGTTGCCTTACCACCGGGCAACGATGTCACGTCAATTACCTGAACAGGGAAAGCGCTCACCGCCGGCTGTTCCACGCCGGAAACGAACAGCTGCATTCCGAATGCGCCGTATGCCGAGCTGTAGTTAGCCCACGTGGTGGTTCCCTGTACAGAGGTCTTCATGAACAGAGACTTGTCGAACATGCCGTCATCGTTCAGCAGTACCGGATAGGAATCTCCTTCGGTCGCAACCTTGCTGATAGTGAACTTAACGCCCACATAGACACCTTCTGCCGGGATGGCGTAAGGCTCGTCCAGCGCGATGGAATTGTAGGAAACGCTTGCAAGATTAGCCACGGGGACGTCCTTGGACACTTCGTTGGTATTGAGGTCCTTTGAAATCCACACGCTGAAGTCTTTCATGTTCGTGGTGGAGAACAGCGGGACATTGACACCGTTGATGCTGCTGCCTTTCAAAACTCCGTCACCTTCAACAAAATAGGCAATCCAGTAGGTGGCAGCCTGACTGACGCCGAGACCTCCCAAACCGTCAATACCACCCATATAGTAGCCCCAAAGAGAAGTTCCTTCGAGCGAAGCGGCTTTCTGCGGAGCTTTCGCCATTCCGTTCACAACTGCCGGAGAACCAAACGGCCGGTCACACCGCATCCACGGGCCGCCATCCTTGGCTACACTCAAATTCTGTGCATTGACGCTGATGCAACCTGCTATCAGCGCAACGCAGAAAAGTAATCTTTTCAACATAATAAATAAACTACTTATATATAATTATTATCACTTAGTCAAGACCTTGCGCACCGTTCCGTCAGCCATTCTGACGATGTTGATGCCGCGGGCGGGCGACGTCAGCTTGCGGCCGTCAAGAGAATAGCGCGACGTTTCAGTCTTTGTGTCGGTCATTGTCGCATCGGAAATGCCGGCCGGATCGTCATAGGTGCAGTCAACGGTGATTTTCGGACCGTTGGCAACGAAAGAACATGTTCCGAGAAGCGGGTTCAGAGCCATCAGGCGCAGCTGGATGGTGAACTTCGCCGTACCATACTGTTCTTTCTCGGGAAGCCATTCTGAGTGCAAATCCTGACTTGCTCCCGCTGCAATCGGGCCGTTGGCTGTCTCTATGATAGGAAGGTATGACTCACAATCTTTTGGAAAACAGAACTGCAATGTTCCGCTTGACATGCTTTCTGTTGTGACGATTGCCGAGACATAAGCGTCCTGTGCGGATGTGTTCTCAACCGATATGTCAAACGGAGCCTCCAACGAGACAACAAGACCGGGAACCGTCGGGAACTTATCTATCAATTTTGCTTCAGCCGTATATGTACCGCCATCGGGTATTTCATTTCCTGTTTTGTTGTCAACGAAGCGGAACGTGTTGTCCACCTGTGCGTTCATACTTACATGAAAGGCCATGAGCGCCACGGCCATAAACAATGTTCGGGTAAAAATCTTCATATCCTATATCCTTATTATATTATTACTCTATCGATTCATCTGCATCCTCCGTCTCGTCCGGCTTCGAAACAACCGGCTGCTTGACGACATGGAGCACACCGCCGGCGTCATAGACAAAGGCGACCACCGACATGTTGTCGGCCACCCAATGGGCAGCCAGCGTAGCCTCTGCCGTCACGGTCTTTTCCTCGCCCTTGGCTACGGCAAACGGTTCGCCGTAAGCGCCGTTGACGGCGTCGCGGAAGACATGGTTGTGAACGTAAGCCGCATTCGGGCCATCCGGTGTTATCTGCGGAGCAACGATGCCATCTTCCGTAAGCCAGATCTGCAGGTTGCCGGAAGCGGCCTCAATGCCATACGCCTCGACGGCGATGGTCACCTTGCGCGTTGCCTCATCGTAGGTGTTGCTGACACCGAGCCATACGGGCGACTGAAGTTTCAGGACGTCCAGTGCTGAACTTCCCCAATAGTCAATCGACTTGACTCCCATACGACCGATACGTCCGGACGGCTGGGACGGAGAACCGGCATCCTTATAATACTGCTCACCGATTGGCGTGTGCAAAGCAAGATTGCCAGTAGTAGGCAATATCAATCCCGAATGAATCGCCACGGCGACAATCTTGCCGGGATAGGCATGTTCCAGCCCTTCGATGACGGGAACGGCATTGGGACAGTTGACACACATCTGTCCCGTGAAATCCTCGATGAGCACGGCACGCTGGACCGACGTGGGGCGGCCGCTCTCGTCCGTCCCGTCGGTGACGCCGCTGAGTCCGTCGTCGTAGGCCAGATAGCGGTCGTTCTCGTCCACCGTGTCACATGAAGCCAGCGTCAGGACGGCGCAGGCCATTGCGTATATGATGTTTCTTATTTTCTTCATAATAGGAATAAATCAGTGTCGGCTTAGAAATTATAGTTATACGAAACGGTCATACCCTTGGACGCCGGAACATAGCGGCAGACACCTCCGGAGCAGTTGTATCCGGCGCGCGTACGGCCGTAGCCGAGCTGCAGACGGTGGCCTCCATGGGCGTAAGTGACATATCCGGAATAATAATGTTCGCGCGACTGATACTCGCTTCCGACGTAAGGACGGCCGTACATGTCGCTGATCGTGACCATGAAGCGCGGGAGTATCGACAGCTCAAGCAGTCCGAAAGCCCAGTCGCCGCTCTCGTGGTCGGTGGAGAGATACTGTGCCTCACCGCGCAGGGTGAACTTGCGGTTGAACTGATATTTGCCTTCGGCCACGAAGATGTCGGAGTGAATCATGCCGCCATGGCCCTCGACAACGGTCTGGTTATAGAACTGGTTCATGTACATGAGGTTGAGCTTGAACGACTTCGTCAACTTCTTCTCCACCTGAACGTCAAGGTCCTGATAGTACATTCCGTCGCCCCACTTCCAGAACGCCGAGCCGTAGCCGTCGGTGCCGTAGCCGCCGGGAGCGGTCATCGTCCCCGAGCGGTCGGTGCGGTTGATGCCGTGGACGTGGGAGTAGTTGAGCTTGACCTTCGTACCGTATTTTCCGCCGAGCACAGTGCGCTTCTTGAAGTTATATCCCAGCTCCGCCTGATAGGCCCACTCGCCGTTGGCGTTGGTCGCATAGGGATAGAGGGCGGCCAGAGCATAGGTATGGTCGAGCGTGAAGGCCGGCAGATGGTTGATGAACGACGACGTCAGCGCGCCCTCGTCGAGACGGCGGCGGCTCTTGAACGCCATGTTGTCGCTGCGCTTGGCCTGCAGAAGGAGGCTCAGTCCGCGCTGCGAATAGGAGCCGGAGAGCATGGCCACGTAGCCCTTGCGGTAGATATACGGATAGAGCTTGTCGTAGACGGGGTCCTGAGACTTCTGGGCATATTCGGCCAGAACGTTGAGTCCGCCTTTCTGGAACCGTGCCCTGACGTCAAAGGCATTGACATTGCGGGGCAGATTGAGGCGGTACAGCGGGTTGTCGTTCAGCTGGATGACTTCGTCCTTCTCGTTCTTGTTGACGAACGAGGCGCCCAGCGTCAGATATGTCCCGTTGTCGCGGAACGGGCGGATCCAGTTCTCCAGACCGATTTCAACGTCGGCACCGGAGATGAGGGCGTCGTTGTAGGTCCAGTAGTTGCGCTGCTTTCCCGTGAGCGCCTTGATGGTGACACCATCGACCGGCGTTACCGTCACGCGGCCTCCGAGCAGCGAGTTGTCGACGCCGAGACTGCGCTCCTCGTATGTGCGGAGGATAAATCCGGAGCCGAACTGCTCATAGAAGTTACCGGCCGTGACCTCGACGCGCTTCATGTGGAAACGCACGTAGGCGTTGCCCACTCCCCATCCCTTGAATTTCTTGTCAAATCCCGGCAGCGGGTGGTCGAGATATTCCATCCGGAGGCCGGCGTCGAGATAT
This sequence comes from uncultured Prevotella sp., assembly GCA_900553965.1. GTDB lineage: Bacteria > Bacteroidota > Bacteroidia > Bacteroidales > Bacteroidaceae > Prevotella. The sequence goes on along the minus strand of USFX01000008.1, from coordinate 17,965 downwards.
TCGTTCTCGTCGTATTTGCTCATCACGTTCACGTCAGCATAGGTGTTGGTCAGTCCCCATTCGCTGTACTTGTCCGTGCCAATTTTCGCGTCTTCCTCCGGAATGAGTATGTCACTCTGGATGCTTCCGGTGACGGTGACGGTCTTCTGGCCGTCGCTCTGGGCCATGGCCGCGAGTGACATCAGCGCTGCGGCGGCAAGGCTGTAGAATCTGCTGTTTTTCAGTATAGTCATCACGCAATCCGCTTTTTTACTTAACCAGTTCACGCACCTTCTCGATCAGCTCCACCTCGGCGCCGTCGGTATAGCCGTTGTGCTTATAGACGATGTTGCCCTTGCCGTCGACGATGATGACATAGGGAATCATCTGTATGCCCAGCGCACGCTTGAAGTCGCTGTTGGGGTCGAGCAGCACGTCATATTCCCAGCCGTTGTTGTCCACGAGGGGCTTGACCTTGTTGATGTTCTGCGCCTGGTCGATGCTCACGGCGATGACCTTGACGCCGGTCTCCTCGCGCCACTCGTCATAGACTTCGCTGATGGCCGACAGCTCGCGGTTGCAAGGCTTGCACCATGTCGCGAAGAACGAGATGATGAACGGTTTTCCGTCGTTCGAGAGCTCGTCCGTACGCACGGTCTTTCCGCTGATGTCCTTCAAAGTCACTGCCGGCAGCTGTGCCGAGGCGTCTATTGCCATTGCCACGGCCATTATCGCCAAAACTATAAATTTTCTCATATCAATAATTAAAGTTCGTTACTAATGCTTTTGCAAAATTAAACAATTAATTGATAATCAGCCCCGTTTTTGCGGAAAAAGTAACAAAACGGGCGAAAAAACTATTGAAATGTGGGCCACGGACAAGCCAGCCACGGTTCATGACCCCGCCCCAGCGGCCCCACCCCAGCCCTCCCCAAGGGGAGGGTGCCTACGGGATGAAACAGCAAATCAGGAAAGAAAACGTTAATCTACATCAGGCCGGCAAACCAAAATCCATGGTTCACGAAGATAAGTGAGCATTGATTAAATTCACGGCTGTCCGGAAGAAACGAAAGGACCTGTAGAGACGTCACATCGTGGCGTCTCACATGCAACGATGCTAACAGGATGTGCGTATCAGAGGTATGAAATAACGAAAGGCAACTATTTTGACACACCAGACACAACACCGTGGGCAGGGAGACGCCACGGTGTGACGTCTCTACAAGTTCCTTCCATTATTTCCGCTACAGCGTGAGAGAATGATCCTGCTTGTGAAAGACCATAATCAATAAATCTGTAATTAAAAATACCATTTTTACGCCCACGAGAGCAACCACTTTTCAAAAAATATTTGGCGAGGGCGCAAATATCACAAGCACGCGCGTATCAAAATTCAGGGGTAGCCGTGACGCAATCTTTACACTTTTCATAACCCGTTCATCCACAACCACATACAAACGGCCGCTATCCCGTCAGAAGACAACGGCGCCGCGACGGTCTCGCCGTAAGGGCCTTATTGGTCTGCAACGGGGCCCCCGCGGCATTGCAACGAGGCCGCCGTTGCACTCTCAAAGCGGCCCCGCGGTGACCCCGTAAGGCCCTTACGGCAGAAAAACAGTAGCTTTTACGGACATTTTTCAGCATCACAAACCCGCCGTTTTCTCCGCTCCGGAAAAGCCGCAAGGCCCTCCCGGTCTCCCGATGCCCTGAAAATCCGTCAGCCGCGGCCAGTCACCCAAAACCAACAAGGCCCTTACGGCATCAAAAACACCATGAAAACGCGCTAAAACAGAATTTTCCGCGCACGCTATTTTGTAAGAATATATATTCGTCTTAATCGGCCGTCCGTCAGATGTAAGGTTTATATATACCTGAAAAGATACAAGTTCTATGAATTGAAAATATAAAAACCCGTTAAAATCTTCAGCCAACTGACGGAATTAGGCGTAATTCCGTCAGTCACGTTGAAGAAATCACGCCTAATTCCGTCAGTTGGCTGAAGATTTTAACGCCAGGACGGCTTTGCTCATATTCCAGCATCCTCATCAAAATATTTCTGTACGCCATACAGCGGTATGTTCTCCATCCACTCCTGGTCACGATAGCCGAGCATGGATATGCGAAGACCTTTCAGGTTCTGAACCGGATGATTCTTTATATACTCAGCCATCGACCGCGACCGGACATTCACTTCCGCCTTGACTTCAACAGGAATCACCCGCTCGTCCGTCTGTATCACAAAATCAATCTCGGCCGATGTCGTCTCACTGCTCCAATAATAGACAGGAACGCTCATTGCGGCAAGCTGCTGAAGAACAAACTGTTCAGTAAAGGTCCCCTTAAACTCCGTGAACACATTGTCCCCAATCAACATCTGACTGGCCGGAGCCCCGACCATACAGCCCAACAATCCACAATCAAGCAAGAAGAGCTTGAACGCCCCAAGGTCTTCATAAAACTTGACCGGCATCTGCAGCTCCTTGACACGGCAAACCTTATGAACTATGCCCGCATCTATCAGCCACTGTATGGCAAGTTCATACTCCGTAGCCCGCGCTCCTTTCTTGATTACATTATAAATGAACTTCTTGTTTTCCTTGGCCAGCTGCGACGGAAGCGAACTCAAAACCTGTCCGATACGGACCGTCTCTGTCGCCGTCGTATGCTTGGATATGTCACGCCTGTAAGCGTCAAGTATCTCACGCTGTCTGCGACGCACCTCCTTCAAATCATGATTTCCTACATATCCAGCAACAACTTCCGGCATGCCACCAACAAAATAATACTGGCGGAGAAATTCTATGTATTTTGTGCGGAGCACGTCGGCCATCTCCCACCCCGGCTGATGCAGCAGTTCACATAACGGGACATTGCCCGTAGCCATCAAAAACTCCTCAAAATCCATCGGATACATGTTGAGCATGTTGACCTTTCCAACAGGAAAGGACTCACCGCGTCCGATTGTGACACCGAGCAGCGAACCGGCCGCAATCACATGATACTCCGGAGCATTCTCTTGAAAATATTTCAGGCAATGCAGCCCACGCCTAACTTCCTGAAGTTCGTCAAATATGATTAGTGTCCGGCCTGCTTCCACCCGCGTTCCTGTAATAGCCTGAAGCATGAGCAGAATCCTCGGTATGTCATAATCTGACTCAAACAAATCCTTAGCCAACGGCTCTTCATCGCAGTTGACATAAGCCACATTCTCAAATTCAAGTTCTCCAAAATGCTTCATAATCCAAGTCTTTCCCACCTGACGCGCACCAAGAAGAATGAGCGGTTTCCGGTGTGAGGATTCTTTCCACTCTCTCAGCTGTTTTATTATCTTCCGTTCCATAACGAGCTAAACACCTTTAAATCAACATACTTACGATGCAAAGATACACTTTTTCGAGGATATATTCGTCGTTTTAACACACTTTTTCGAGGATATATCAACCATTCCACCACACTTTTTCGAGGATAAGACGTCTGCCCACCACCATCCCACCAACAGTAAAAGCACAATAAAATCCAAAGAAATAACCCCTTGCGGGTACAATATCCGGTCTTTTTATGTATCTTTGTACCCGTAAGGGCTTATTACGCGGCCCGACCAACGCTTTTATACCCGCACGGGACTAATATTCAGTCTGTATGATTGTTTTATACCCGTACGGGGGTTAACATTCAAACAACATAATCAGAAACCAACCGGCTTATGGAAATAGGAGAATACATCCGCGCCAAAAGAAAACTGTTCCACCTCACTCAGATTGAGCTCTCCGAGCGGACGGGCGTAGGGATAAGGTTCATCAGAGAACTGGAACGCGGCAAGACCACCGTACAGATGGACAAGGTCAACCAAGTGCTCTATCTGTTCGGAGAAGAGCTGCAACCGGCTAAAATGAAACTGCTATGACAAGGGCAAACATTTACATCAACGACCGCTTCTGCGGCACACTCGTCGAGAACTCTGACGGATATACATTCAGATATGACGAGAAATATATCAAAAGCGAGGGGGCTGTGCCACTAAGCCCCACAATGCCTCTTCAAGAGGAGGTGTTTGAGAAGGAGTTTCTCTTCCCTGTCTTTGACGGCCTGATACCGGAAGGCTGGATGCTCGACATCGTAGACAAGACATGGAAGATAAACCCGCGTGACCGGATGAAACTTTTGGTCACGTGCTGTAAAGACTGCATCGGAAACATAAGCGTGAGAGAATATGGAGAAACAAACTAAAAAATGCCTATGCTGCTACAGGGATATCGGACAGGAGACCACTGGAGACTATCATCCGGCCTGCGCGCAGAAGCTGTTCGGAACGCGGAAGATCCCGGAACTGCAATACACCAGAGACAACATAGAGGCACTCGCCCTGCAAATACTCGAAAAGAGCACTTCCGTCACCGGCGTACAGCCGAAACTCTCATTGGACATAAACCGCGGCGGAAAGAACGAACCGGACAAGCTGACCATCGTCGGACTATGGGGTAACTTCATCCTGAAACCGCAAAGTCCGACATACACGGCCATGCCGGAGCTGGAGGACCTGACAATGAAGATGGCCGAAGCTGCCGGCATCGAGACCGCCAGACACGGACTGATAAGAATGGGAGACGGGGAACTGGCATACATCACCAGACGCATGGACAGGGACAAGAAAGGCAGTAAACTGTCCATGCTCGACTTCTGTCAGCTGACCAACAGGCTGACGGAACATAAATACAGAGGGGCTTATCTGCAACTGGCCGAAACAATCAAACGATATTCGGCCTCGCCCATGCTCGACGTGCAGCGCTTTTGGACCGTCGTCATATTCTCGTGGATGACCGGCAACTCGGACATGCACTGCAAGAACTTCTCTCTGATTGAGACTGACGGCATCGGCTACCGCCTCTCCCCATCATACGACCTCCTGTCCGTATTGCTCACCGGCATAAACGACCGTGACGAACTCGCCATGCCGCTCGTCGGGGCCGGAGCAGACAACAGTGAGGTGAACACCGGCTTCTCGCGCCCGTCATTCATCGACGCCATGAAAGCATCCGGAATAGAACAAAAAATCGCAGAGAATATCGTCAACAAACTCATAGGATGCCGCGACGGGTGGAACATGGTCATAGACTCGTCATTCATCACAGAAGAACTGAAAGAACGGTACAAGCAGCTGATTGACGAAAGAATCAGCAGACTGAAAGAAATTCCCGACAACACAAACGTCACCAAAAACGCACAAAAAGAATGACAGAGAGTCTATCCGCAAACATGGTCGCAATTTCACCATAGATGTATGACATGCCCGTCATACAAAGAAAAGCCGAAGTATTTCTACTCCGGCAACACTGATTGTTTTTGTCAAATAACAAATCAGAGTGTTATGCTCAACAGTTCTTGTGCAAAACGATGAACACCCGTAAGGATGCGATCAGCTTGTTTTCTGCGAGGTACGGCACGATGATTGAGATAGTTGGACAGTTGCTTCTGATTGATACCTGTCATCTTCTCCATACCGGCAAGAGACATAAAACCTGAGTAATATTCAAGAAAACTTTGAACGTCGAATCGCCATTCTATTTCATAGTCGCCCTTGATTTGTTCCGGCCATCTGTCTTCAGGCAAGTTCTTCTTGATTAAACGTATTGCCTCCGCAGTATCTGCTTTAACCTCCTCAATGGTATCACCTCCTGCGTAGATACCGTCGCAGTTGTCTGAATATGCGTTTAACATATCCTTTGATGCTCCTACAATCATTATAATCTTTTCCATGACTCTTTGGTTCTTTTGGGTTAGACTTTATTTTGTTTCAAAGCACGGAACTCTTACACTCCGTACTTTTTAATCAGTTTGTTTGCAAGTGGTTGGAACATTTCTTTTGACCCGTGATACGGGATTGGTTCGGTCAACTGTCCATCCTTGATGTAGAAGTAGTGACTTCCCTCCGCATGGTCGAATCGGTAACCGGCCTTGATAAATCTTCTATGTAATTCACTGCTCTTAATTCTTTAGTGTATTTGTTATTTCACAATGCAAAAATAGCAAAATTTCTATTATTCACAAAACTTTTCCAAAAGAATAATGGCGATTTTTCTACTATTTAACATACAACCAGCTAAAATGAAACTGGTATGACACAAGCAAAAAGACAAATGACGGTCAACTATTCACATAATCTCATTCCTCCACACAAGTTCGTTTCTCCACACAATTTCACTCCTCCATAATATCACATGTAGAGACATAATCTTATTTTGTCCGGAGCACATGTGCCAAGCAATACAAAAGAACGGGCGGACTGCAGTTTTGCAGTCCGCCCGTTTTCTTCAAATATATGATTGTCTTTTTTGTGCGTGCCAATCTCTTACTTAACAACCTTACGGCTAACGGTCTTGCCATCAGTATATCTGACCTTCTCGATAACGAGACCCTTGGCAGACGACTCAACCTTGCGGCCGGAGAGGTCGAAATATTCCTTTGCAGCAACCTTGCCGGACTCGGTGCTCACGCCCTTGATGCCATTACTAAGATCCGGAGAGATAGAAACAGAATACTGATCATATACATCCCATAAACCTTTCTGACCATTACTAATATATACATAAGCACCAAACCAGCCCGTAGCCTCTATGAGTTCATTATCATCCAAATCCATTGTGGTGGTAAATGAACCGGCCTCCAAACCATTTCCGTCTCTGTCAAAGTTATAAACAACAAGTGAATATTTGACTCCACTCTGAGTTGTCCACTCTGACAAAAAGTCAAATGTAGCTACATCATAACCCGTTTTTGTAGCATTATCAGCAAAGAACACCCAGTTATCAGCTGTTGCTTGTGTCGGCATGGCACCCTTCACCAATACACCATCCGAGAACAGAATGGCCTGGGCAGGAGATTCAACCGGCTGCTGGGTACCGGGGCTGTATTGTCCATTCTCATTATAAATAGATGTGCTTGTCACAATCGCATCATGCGTATAAGGCGCATAATCAGCAGCAGCTGTTGTATAGAATTGTCCCTTTATGTAGTCCATGTGCATTTCCCTATTTGGTACATAGAGGCTGATAAACTCATCATCCATGAAATAAATAGTTCCTTCGGCTGCATTATAGTAAGCTCCAAAAGTAGACTTCGTAGAAGGAGTTGCAGTGTCCGCATAAGTGTCTCCATCTGTATCAGAGATATCAAAAGTTGCAATAACAACCGGACTTTGATCAGACACTAAATATGCGACCTGCTGATTGTTGGCGAATGTAATGGAATCAAGTCCATCCGAAGAGTGGCTGTTGGGACCATCGTATATTGTACCTTCAATATCATCAATATCAAAAGCTCCATAAAGATTCACTTTCACGGTTGAGCCTGTAACTGTATATGAGCCCAACTCCATTCGTGCCTGTGCATAACCTCCCAAAACATCAGAGAAAATATATGGATCATGATAGAAAGAAATCCTTTCACCAGAAGTTTTCACAACTTTGGAAATCGGAGCCAGTTCCTTTTTCAAATCCATATTGACCATATTCTTGGCAACAACACTTTGAGGAGTCGCTGTAACTTGGAATTTTGTACCCTGATAAACTTTGGACGCCATTGTCTCAGCTATAGAAGCCGGAACGGGTGAAACAAACTTCTGCATCTGTGCCATTCCGCTGAATGCGACTGCACATGCCATCAATGTTAAAGTAAATTTTTTCATACGCTTTCTTTTTATATTATAAATATCGGATGCAAAGTTACACATATTCTATTATATTGCAAACATTTTGAAATAAAATTAAGCTAAATTACGGCAAAAAGCTTCATTTTATCATCTACAACACCGATAAGATACTACTTTGTCACGATATGAGCATCTTTGAAAGCCTATATCGTAACAAAGAGAAATACAGCTCGATTGACATATTCCATGGCGACGGCACTGCCGTGGAATAGAATAACGGCATCAAGCCTCGAAAAGAGTCATGATGCCGTTATAAATATCACCCGACTTTGCCTATATGGCAAAGACAGTAACGGAGTTTTCAATTAGCTGCAACACGAACAAACGTAGGAGTCTTGAAGTTCGCCAAAACTTCCCTAACGACATTGCCGGAAACAGGATTCTGCTCCGTAAACGAACGGAGACGGAAACCGGTCACAGCCGTTCCATTCCATTCTCCCGCATTCAAAGTAAACGCGAATTGCCCGTTGTCCGTAGACTCAAGCAGACCACTGATGGTTGACTCCGGTTCATAACTTTGAGTATTTCCTGCTACGATGACCGTATAAACATACAGATTGTTGTAAGGTCCGCAATATGATGCGGCCGAAACTTTAATGCTGTTGGTCGACGCATCAAACGTCATAGGTATCTGCAACTGACCGCTATATTGTTCGGGAATGAACAGCAGATCATTGCCTGTCGCTCCGCCAATAAGCTTACCTGTCATCGACACGGGTTTCGGACGGGAGCTGAAATCCGTTGCCGTCACATCATACTGACCGCAGATGTCATACTGGACAATAGCAATACGCTTCGAAATCATTCCTGTCTCTATGTCTATATAACCTTCGCGGTTGCCACCGGTCGTATTGGGCTCTGTATAAACTGTGACGGCATCTTCTGTAACGACAGCACTAATCCAACTGTCACTCGGAGTTGTATAGACAGGAATATTGTGCAGAATGTCAAATGTCGCTTCTGACTTACCATGAGCAAGAACAGTCATTTTCTCTGGTAGATTGAACTCAACACGGGCACCGGACTGCGAGATGTTAACTATGGTCGAATCGCTTTCAGATGCTTTCATCACAACGATTGCGTTACGCGACTGAACATCGGGATTCACATCTGCCGTCACATTGACAACCGAACCATTCTGAGCCACAGTGAGCCATGAAGCCGAAGTGTAAACGGAAGCGAGCGGTCCCTCTACATAAATCTGCTTGGTTCCTCCGGCAGCCTCTATGGAAGTCTCGGCAGAAGTAACCGTGAGAGCACTCTGAAACTCAGAAAAATCATCGTCAGAGCAACCCACGAGGCCAAAAGCACTGCCGACGAGCAGACCAAGCATTATATTCTTTATTCTCATAACTTTCTAATTTATTTATTTACGCGTTTTAAACCATTAATATTCAAACCGTAGAAGCGCAGAGCAAGACCGTCATCTCCTTCCTCATCAATATATGTATTGAGATATGCGAAACCATTGTTCGAGCCGTCAATAACAAGATTGCCTGTAGATTTCTGATATGCAAACTGAACCTGACCGAAGTTGAAGTAACCTTCAGAATCAAGTGATGCTCCGACAAAAATCAGATAGTCAAATTTTTCGGTGGGATCTGCTGATGTTGAATAGTGGGAGAACTGCAGTTTACCTGTACGGATGTCATACATCAAGAACAAGTTATAGTCACCGGCTGCATCCTCTAAATCTGCATCCGGGCCTATGCCTGCACGAGCCGGACCTGTATAGGAGAATGTTCCGCGCAAAACGGTATGCGACTGCTTTCCGATATACTCGTCATAAGTCTCAAATAAAATTTTGTCACTAACGGTCCGATGGTTCATATTGGTGTATGTCATTGTCCATTCGCCGGCAAACTGCGTGATATCCATATTGAAGCCATCGTCTTCGCACTTCACAAATTCGACTGTTCCTGTCTGGTCTGTATATTTGGATGAAGAAGCGTCAACCAAATGCAACGAAGAAACCGATGTTCCATCAACTGCCGTTATCGGAGTATGGATTTCAATTCCACCGGGAACATAATAATAAGGAGTTGTCTCTGTCTGCGAAGCGAACTGTATGTTGTGGGCATCACGGTCAATTATGAGCGAATCCACCACCTGATCGCCACGCTGAAGAAGGTAGAGGAACGCTGTGGCTTCATCGACTTTCTTCAGTTCCGTGAGATAATCAGCCCAATTCAGAGATTCCGGCACACGGGTCATAACGAACTTATTGCCGAACCTTTTACCTTTAAGATAGATTGCATCATCGGTAATCTTCTGAACAATGAACTCATAGTCACCTTCCTCACCATCAACATCACCCTGATAAGGCTGTGCAAGGAAATGAAGAATTTCATTATAGGTATTGAATGTAAGTACCGGTCCCTGATCCTTTATGACGTCATAGCTTGATGTGCTCACCATGTTCACATCAGCTGCGATATCGGAAGAGGCATGTGCCTTTGAACCGTCAAACTTAACGAACATCGTAAAACCACCACCGGTATATTCGCGGCCTGTGTAATAGTGCATCATCCAACCATTGGGAGATGACACCAACAAGGCTTTGGTTTCTGCGACAGCATCGTCAATACGTACAGCAGCTGATTTGTCGAAGATGTCATTGTCATCATCGTCGCAGGACTGCAAAGAGAAAGCCGCTGCGCCTATCAATAATATGCTTAATAATATTTTCTTCATAACGATATAAAACTATTTGAGGTGTTCCAAATCCAGTGTCTTCAACTCGCCAGCACGACGCAACACAACTGAGCGCAACTCATCGAGATCAAGATTCCATGAATCTTTCATATAAGTCTTAACCATATCAAGTTTCTTCTCAATTGTAGCAGCCTTATCGCCGGCTCCGTCTATCTTCTCCTGCCACTGTTCAGGAGTTATCGTCACATAGACAGACATCATCTCAGCAAAGTCCTCAAGTGGCTCACTCATAGCATACGGGGTCACAAAACCATGTTGCCAGGCGTACTGGTCTGTGTACTGATACCAGTCACCACTGATGAAGTCACCCTCTGAGATAAGATCCCATGAAGTGTCGTAAGGCTTACGCTGGTTGAGAATGTGGGTGAACTCGTGATGTATGGTATGGAAATAATACTCATTGAGAGTCTCATAGTCATGAAGCATTTCCTCTGTCAGTTCGTTAACCATATAAAGAGTAATCTTCAGACCGCCCTCTGCAGTACCGAGCACCATAGTTCCCTCACTGTTGTAAGCGGGTGAACCGATAAGGTGAATCTGTCTCGGCACATTGGCCTTGATGAAATCCTGACCAACGACCTCTGCATAAGCATCAAGCCACAGATATTTCACAATGATTGCCAGTTTGGCAGCCTTGGCCGAATCAGCTGGTACAAGAGTGTACTTCATGTCACTCTCGATATCCTCCATCTTATATTTGAAGTCGATGTTATAAGGATAGGCGTAGTTCATCAGCAACCACGTATCAAGCGCATCACGCTGCACCGTCGCTCCAGTGAAGATACTCTCGCTTGACGGTTCGTTATCGTCGGAGCAAGACACTAATCCCATGCAAAGCACCAGACCTAATATATATAATATATTCTTCATATCTTTAAATGTCTTTATTGTTATCTACTCAAAACAATTTATCTCGGATTAGCAGGCAAACCGATAGAAGTCACTTCCTGCGGCAACTGTATGGCCAGACGTGGATCGCCCTTCTTCATCTCATCCGTCACTTCAAGAATCTGAACCGACTTATTGGTACGACGGCGATACATGGTTATACCGTAACGCTTGACATCCTGCAGACGCAGACCGTCATGTATAGTTACAAGACGACGTAACTGAAGCAGACACTGGAGCATATTTTCTTGGTCACTGCCGTTCTCTATAGTGAACCACGGATGTAATTCCTTTTTGGGTGTAGGAGCCATCGGTGCATCATATGCTATACCAGAATAGAACGTACGGATTGTATTCATATCCAGACGAACACCGTTTGCAGTGAACTTTGACAACTCTGCGTTGATATCATTAAGTCCGCCTGTAAGATCACCCTTCAAAATCTTTGCCTCTGCACGCACCATCAAAGTTTCATCTGTTGTGAATACCGGATAGACAGAGTGAGGATAACCAATACCGGCCTGTATATCTATGTATTCAAAGACATAAGGTATCTTACGCAACATCTTTGTTGCCATGTCGTCATTATAGAACACCGTGAATCCCATTGTCTGCTGGCTGTTACCCCAAGGTCCATTGGCCGAAATTGTTTCATAATCGGCTATGAGATGACTGTGAGTGTACTTTTCACCGGCAAGATAAGGACCGATAAATACTCCCCACTGTGAACCTACAACCTGCAACAACAGATTAGCTTCTTCGCTGGCTGAAATATAAGCATTGGGCTGCACCATCTTGTTCGCAGAAAGAGCATTCCATGAAGCCCAGTCACGGAGCATGCTTGCCGGATTGTTTCCAAGCACGGCATCTGCACATTTAATGGCTTCATCATACTTATGATAATACAGATAAAAGCGCGCAGCAAAGGCATTAGCAGCAGCCTTCGTAAAATGATACTTAGGCTTGGCGTAATTGTTCTCAATGAGAGGGAGTCCACGCTGAATATCTGATTCCACCTTAGCATAAAGCTCCGCGAGAGTTCCACGCTGATAAACTTCTCCAACGGCCTCCTGAGGCTTGGTAAGGTAAGGCATACCGGAATTCTCAGTATCTGCAGTTGCCGGATCGTACGCCTGACAGAACATTGTACTCAGAGTAAACATTGCATAGGCACGGACAATCAAAGCCTCGCCATACTGAGCATTATACTGAGAGGGGTCTTCACTCTCCTCGACAAACTTTATGACCTGATTGGCATTTTCTATTGACGAATAATATGAGTCCCAGATCATTTTAGGAGTCTCAGGGTCTGCAGATTCTGTGATATCCAGCCATTTGTACGCTTGTTCCTGAAAACGTTCGCTTGTCCAAGATGTATTGGAACATTCGTTTGAATTGTCCGAATACCATTCGAAAACCGCCGCCGGATGGTTACTCGGATAGGCATTGACCAAAATATAGTTCAATTCCTCAGCATTCTTTATTTCCATTCGGTTGTCCGGCAGCTCGTCAAGGAAATCATTGCAGGAAGTTAATCCGATTCCTGTGGCCAATGCCAACGACAATATATATAATTTGTTTCTTTTCATACCTTAAATGTAAATGTATTAGAAGCCTGCTTTAACTGTAAGTGTAAACTGCTTGGGCACCGGTGCAGCAACACCACCGGTGTTGAAGAATTCCGGATCCTGACCATTCAGCTTATCATCTGAATAGATAAGGAACAAGTTGGTTGCCTGAAGTTTGAGCGAGAGGCTTTTGAGAGCAGTTGATTTAAACCATGCTTTGGGGAAATCATAACCGAATGAAATTTCTTTCATACGGATAAAGTCACCTTTCGCAATACGCTCCGTTGAATAATTATAAGCATTGTATCCGTAACGCAACTGATTATTGTCGTTGTACTGACGATAGCTGAGAATTACAGGTACATTGGTACGAGCCTCATCCCCTGGGACCATCCAACGATTGTTAAATTCCTTGGTCATTGAACTCATGTCGTTGTAACGGGCAGAGAATACTGGGTCAAGTCGAACCACATTGCCAAATGCGTATGTGATGAACACATTGAGACGGAAGCCTTTGTATGTGAAGACGTTTCCGAGTGATCCCGTAACTGTCGGGTCTGACGGACCTTCATACTTCAGATAACTATTATTGTCGCGTTCCTGGAAGTTTATGTCTGTAGAAGTGATTTCACCTTTTTCGTTCATAAACGTCGGGAAACCATTCTCATCAAGTCCCATGAACGGAATAGAGAATATACCACGTGCGGGATAGCCTTCAAGAGCGAAACCGCTTCCCTGTATGAGGTCCATCGTAGTGCATCGTGTCTTCAGGTCTGTAACCTTAGTTACAGCGTGAGAATATATGAGGTTTGTCGTCCAAGAGAAATCTTTGGTCTTAATATTCTCTGTCGTTATACTGAGTTCCTCACCGTGAGACTTCATAGAAGCAACATTTGCATACTGTACAGAAGGAGCCTGCATGGTTACAATCTGTCCAATAAGGTCATAGTTGTTACGGAAGAACAAACCGAATTCTACATTGATACGGTTGTTAAGGAAACCTGTCTCCAATGTCGTACTGAACTCATGCTTCTTTTCATAAGTAAGTTCGTTGTTCTGCGGGTAAGACTCGGTTATTCCCGGTTCCTTATCGGAAGAGAACGGACGCCACGGTGTCGAAGAATAGAATATCGGGGTTGTATTAGACGCATACTGCCATGGTCCATGATCTGCAGTCAACGAATAAGAAGCCTTGAGGGTGAGATGAGAAAGAACTGATCTCAGCTTATTAAAGAATGCTTCCTCGTGCATATTCCATGAACCAGAAACGTTCCATGTCGGCAACCATCGTGCGCTCGTACTTTTACCCATTCTATTAGAACCTTCATAACGTAATGTTCCATTGAGGTTATATCTCTGCTTGTATGAATATGTAAGCACTCCATAGAAAGCAGCACTACGGTCTACCGTATTATTAAGTTCGTAATACAGAGAATTTTCCTCGGTAAGCTTCTTGAAATACTGATAAGTGTAGAATGGAACGGAACCCATACCATACTGCATTCCGACACCATCAAACCGTGACGTTGAGCGCTCAATGCTGGTTATTTCCGTACCACCGAAGAGGTTTACATTGTGAGCATTGGCAAAAGTGTGATTGTAATTGAACGTCGCACGGAAGTCGTAGCTTGTCATGCGATTGTCCTTACGCTTATAGAAACCTCCGTTAGGCAATACAGAATAAGCTAAAGCATACGGATCCTCCGGATCTGTATAAAGGAACGGGTTGTTATCGCGAATCTGGCTGTTGTCTGCCGCACGATAACTCTGCGCCATATTTGAATTCTCTGTAATATTGTGTTCCTGAGAAGAACCGGCATATTTAACAGCACCGATTGCTGCCAATTCAAGGTCCTTGATAGGCTTGTACTTCACTTCTGCCTGGAACTTCAAATCAAACACATTCAAATCCATATAGTTATTCTCCAATTCATTGAAAATATTAAATGGAGCATACTGTGTATGATAATAGGTATCGGGGTCGAGAGCACGTGAAGAATTGAGTGCATACGAATAAGGGTTGATATCAAAGTCACGCTTCACTTCACCTGAAACGACATCAATATCCTGTCCAAGCGTACCCGGTGCAGTCTGTTTACGGTAGCTACCGCTACTGATAAGGTTTACAGAAAGATTGTCAAGGATACGGTGCGTAACGTTCATATTGGCTGTGTAGCGCTTAACATCACTCTTCTTATACCATCCCGGATCAATCATAGCAGACATTGACACATAGTAGTTGGACTTTTCTGTACCACCACTGATGCTAAGAGCATGATTCTGCATAATAGAGTTTGAGAACAATTCGTCAAACCAGTCAGTGTTGCGCATTTCAGCATTGTAAAGATACTGATTCTGTGCTTCTACTGTATTGGGCAGACCGAATTGGCCTGTTGTTGAGTTATACGTATTTATCAACTCATACATTTTTCCATAAACTCCGTAGTTGCTACCGTTGAGCACACTTGACAAAGAAAGCCATCCCTTATCTTTGAGTTCACGATAAATGCCCATCTGGTCCTGAGAATTCATGATGTTAAAGTTGCGATAGCTGGGTTTAAGGCGTGTTGTGAACTCACCCGTATAGTTGATATGGGCAGCACCCATCTTACCTTTTTTGGTCGTCACAACAATCACACCAGACATCGCACGTGCTCCATATATAGATGTAGCAGCACCGTCTTTCAAGATATCAAATGTCTCTATATCATCGGAGGTCAGACCTGCGATTGCAGAACTGATAAGTGTCTCAGGGTCACCTGATGACAAATCGTCCGCACTTACGTCAGTAATATCTTCCATGATTACGCCATCGACAACCCAAAGCGGCTTTGAGCTACCATAGATAGAAGTAGCTCCACGCACACGGATTTTCGGAGCTGTACCAAACGTACCCGATACATTCTGCACAGACACACCCGCAGCACGTCCTTCCAATGAGCGGCTGATATCAGGCATACCTCCAATCATGGCATCTTCAGCCTTCACCTTTGTTGCCGAACCCGTAAATGTACGGCGGTCAGTCTTCTGCATACCCGTCACCACGACGTCACCCAGAGTGTGGGAATCCGACTGCAAGGTAATTTTCATGTTTGGCTTCGGTGTCAGGGTTTTAGTCACCATACCGATGTAGCTCACCTGTATTTTTTTGCCCGCAGGCACGGTCAGGGTGAACTGGCCATCAATGTTGGTAACGGTTCCCGTCTTTGAACCGACCGGAATTACCGAGGCTCCGATAATCGGCTGGCCGTCATCCTGAGATATCACGGTTCCTGTCACCTTTGTTTGGGCTAATGCCATTCCTATCGACAGGAACAGACACGCCAAAATCATGGTTAATCTTTTCTCCATAAATACTCTCTTAATTACTTTTAGAAAATAAATATTAAATTACAACTTGCAAAGTTAATCATTTTTTTCTTATGGCAACAAAAAAACATCAAAAATTGCATATTTTATGCAACTTATCCGGATAATCTGAAAGGAAAGCGGTCATTGTGTTTCTAAATTGAATAAAAATGCAGCAATCCGTTCACAATCCGAAACAAGCATGAGCGCAGGGATGAGGTAGTTATACAAACGCAAAGAATGCGAAGACACAAAGGCTTATTGTGACAAGCAGATTTTTCTGTTCTTGAACACAGAGGCACGGAGACACAGAGACTTTTAAACGCAAAGGAAGCAAAGACGCGAAGGTCGGGAGAATACCCTTTGCGTCTTTGCGGCCTTTACGTTTATAATATAAACCTTTGTGTTTATTACCCGCCATCCACATATTATATATATGCTATCCGCAGATAGCAATTTGTGCGGCGGTGAGCGGAAAAAGCGGGATTTGGGGCTGTGTTTAGGGATTAATAACAAATTTAAGCGGGGCGCGTATGTCGCGGATACACGATTTTTTGCTAACTTTGCGGTGATTTTCAGGAGGAAAGACAAAACGGATTATACGTTAATATATAAATATAATTATCAATTATGGCACTTTTAACTAACGAGAAACTCACAATCGTCGGCGCAGCCGGTATGATTGGTTCAAACATGGTTCAGACTGCCCTCATGATGGGCTTGACAAGTGAAATCTGTCTCTACGACGTATTCTCACCCGAGGGTGTGGCTGAGGAAATGCGCCAGAGCGGTTTCAACGACGTGAAGATTACAGCAACAACAGACGTGAAGGAGGCTTTCACGAACGCAAAGTATATCATTTCTTCTGGTGGTGCTCCCCGCAAGGAAGGCATGACACGTGAGGACCTGCTGGCCGGCAACTGCAAGATTGCCGAAGAGCTTGGCAAGAACATCAAGACATACTGCCCCGACGTGAAGCACGTTGTCATCATCTTCAACCCCGCTGACCTCACGGGTCTGGTAACGCTGCTCTACTCCGGACTGAAACCCGGTCAGGTCACGACCCTTGCCGCTCTTGACACGACACGTCTTCAGAGCGCTTTGGCAAAGAAGTTCGGCGTTATGCGCAACGAGATTGAGGGTTGCGCCACATACGGAGGTCACGGTGAGCAGATGGCCGTGTTCGGCTCTCACGTTACCGTTGCCGGCCGCAAGCTGACCGACATCATCGGCACTGACGAGTTCACTGCCGAGGAATGGGAGCAGATGAAGAAGGACGTTACGCAGGGCGGTGCCGCCATCATCAAGCTGCGTGGCCGCTCTTCATTCCAGAGCCCGGCATATCTGTCTGTTGAGATGATCCGTTCGGCTATGGGCGGTGAGCCTTTCCGTTTCCCCGTAGGCACATACGTACAGACGGAGAAGTACAACCACATCATGATGGCCATGGCTACCACTCTGGATGCCAATGGTTGCACATACAACGTTCCGCAGGGTACTGAAGAGGAGAACGCTAAGCTCGATGCAAGCTATGCCCACCTCTGCAAGATGCGCGATGAGCTGGTTACGCTCAACATCGTGCCCGCTATCTCTGAGTGGAACAAGATCAATCCCAACCTTTAATAAATGGGACAAAAGAAAAAAGGCCAGAACCGGTTTGGGTTCTGGCCTTTTTTCTTTTGTTCCATTTATTAAAGGAAGTGAGAGGTCAGAGTGATGAGGATAAGTGAGAGGTCAGAGTGATGAGTGAAGAGGTATGATT
>USFX01000007.1 GCA_900553965.1 uncultured Prevotella sp. | reverse complement strand
TGGACAACCTGCGGGCACCGGGCATTCAGGATGTGAATCAGAAATATCTGGACGCACTGCGCCGGGCACTGGAACAGGCAGACGGACTTAATCTTGTCTTTCAACATCATATCACGCAGACAAGTGGAAAATACATCGTATTCTGCGCAAACAAAGAGCATATGGACGAAATGGTTTCCCATGTGCCCGAATGGTTTGCAGGGGTCAACCCGGATGTTGTGGTTTACGAAGCCTACTCGGATGATCCGAACACTGACAAGGCGTTTGCAGACTTCAAAACGGACACCAGTGACCGGCTGAAGCTGCTGTTCTGCATTGATATGCTTAACGAGGGCGTCCATGTGGAGGGAATTTCCGGGGTCATCCTGTTCCGACCAACGATTTCGCCCATTATCTACAAGCAGCAGATCGGACGTGCCCTGACCGCTGGTGATAATACGACACCACTTATCCTAGATGTTGTCAACAATTTCGAGGGCTTGACCAGTATTTCCGGTTTGCAAGGCGAGATGCAGGAGGCGGTCCACCGGCTCTATGCCAACGGCGAGGGCGACAAGATTGTGACCGAACGGTTTGAGGTCATCGAGCAAGTGCACGATTGCCGGGTGCTGTTCGAGCAGCTGCAAGCGAGCCTTTCGTCCGGTTGGGAGCACTACTTCTCCGAGGCAAGCATCTACTATGCGGAACACGGCAACCTGAATGTCCCGAAACTGTATACCACGCCCGGCGGTCTGAGCCTTGGCGTGTGGCTGGTCACTCAGCGTCGTGTGCGCGAGGGACAAATTCAAGGCATCCTGACCGAACAACAGATTCAACGGCTGGACAGCATCGGCATGGTCTGGGGCAACCGGAAGGAAATTGCGTGGCAGCACGGATTTGAGGTCGCAAAGAAATATCACGACACCTACGGAAACCTGATGGTGCCCGGAAAATATGTAGACCCGGACGGCTATCCCTTAGGACAGTGGATCATCAAGACCCGGCAACAGAAGCTCAATGGCCGTTTGAAGGAAGAACGCATCGCACAGCTTGATGAGATCGGCATGGTGTGGAACATTTTCGATGCCAAGTGGGAAAAGGCTTATGCGCTGGCTGCGGCTTATTATGAGGAAAACGGCAACCTGAATATCCCACGTTCCTATGTGACAGCGGCTGGCGAACGGCTGGGACAATGGGTCGAAAGCCAGCAATGGGCGTACCCGAAAGGAAAACTGACGGAGGAACAGGTCGAGCGGCTCAGCCGGATCGGGATGTACTGGGGCAATCGCAATGACCGCAAGTGGAACGAGGGGTATCAGGAGGCAAAGCGCTATTTTGATGCCCACGGCGACCTGAACGTTCCAGCAGAATATGTGTCACCGGGCGGTTACAACCTCGGAAATTGGGTCAAACGGCAGCGGTATACCCGCCAGAATCCTGAAAAAAGCGGCGCTGTTTTGACAGAGGAGCGGATTGCAAAGCTGGATGAAATCGGGATGCGGTGGGGGAAAAGTAACCCTAAGCACCCGTCTAAGCAGGCAGCACAAGCCGAAAGAGTTACGGAAAAAGCAGGTTGAAGCAAGGAATCTATAAACAAACGCGAATTTATGTGAGGAGAAAAAATGGCTACGAATACTGTCGGAATCGATAAGGAAGTTGAAGTTGACCGCAAGGAAAATCTGCGCGACCATCGCCTGTACTGGATCGGGCGTCGGACGCAGGACGTAATCTTGTCATCGCTGGCACTGGTGGTGCTGTCGCCGGTCATGCTGGCTACGGCAATTGCCATTGTAGTGGATGATCCGTCTGCTGGCCCTGTTTTCAGCCAGGAGCGTATCGGCCGCAATGGAAAACCCTTTAAGTTCTATAAGTTCCGCTCCATGTGCCCCAATGCAGAGGCAAAACTGGACGACCTGCTAGACCAGAACGAAATGGATGGTCCTGTGTTCAAGATCAAGGACGACCCCCGCATTACCCGGGTGGGACGTTTTCTGCGCAAGACCAGTCTGGACGAGCTACCCCAGCTGCTCAACGTGCTGCGGGGCGATATGAGCATCGTGGGGCCGCGCCCCGCACTGCCCCGGGAGGTAGAGCTGTACAGCGACTACCAGCGCCAGCGGCTGTACGTCACCCCCGGACTGAGCTGCTACTGGCAGATCGCACCCCACCGTAACGAGATGAGCTTTGACGAGTGGGTGGCGCTGGATCTGAAATACATCCAGGAGCGCAGCTTCTGGGTGGACTGGAAGATCATCTTCCTCACCGTCCGCGCCATGCTCATGAAATATGGAGAGTGACAAAAGCGCCTGTTGTGCATCCGCACAACAGGCGCTTTCGTTACGTTTATTTCAGCACCGCACCCAGATTTGCACTGGTGACCATGCGGGCGTAACGGCTCAACCAGCCGGTCTTGATGTTGGGTTCGGGGGCGACGTATTTCGCTTTGCGCTCGGCCAGCACCTCATCCGAGACCTCCAGCGTGATGCTGTCTCCGGCGGCGGGCTTCCAGTAGAAATGGCTCATCTCGGCACGTCCGGAGAGTATATCGTTCCATATAATGCTCTTCTGTTCGCCGTCCAGCACACCGATATGCACCTGCGGTTCGTCCTCCCTGAAGCATGAACGCAGCAGATAGGCACGCGGATAGGGCTTCAGCGTATGGTCGAAGAACGAATAGTTCCATCCCTTTTTCGGCCAACCGTCGGACTCTCCCCAATATTCAATCGCGCCCCAATAACACAATCCGACCGTCGACTTGCGGTCCATGCGCAGGAACGGCGTCACGAGGTCGTTGACGGAAGCCTCGCTCTGGAAGATTATCAGGTCGGGGTCGCACTCCTTGTAGCGCGGATAGTCGGCATACTCGTAGTTGTATGACGCTATCTCCGTTATGCGCGAGAGTTCCGGCGGCAATATATTTTCTTTATCACGAAATCCTTTGTCGGCCCGGCGTATGCCGTTGGCGCGCGCCGGATACATGGCCGCTGTCGACGGACGGGTGGCGTCGTAGCGCTTCAGGAGTACGTCCATCATGCGGAACATCGTCACGCCCCAGTCGCCGGTCATGTAGCCGGAGGCATTTTCGCGGTGCTGCATCTCGTTGCCCAGACTCCACATTATCACGCACGGATGGTTGCGGTCGCGCTTGATCCACTCCTGCATCAGCGGCACCCAACAGTTCAGGAAGTCTGTCCGGCCGCCCCAGCAGTTGCCGTCGGTGCTCCATTTGTCCACAAACTCATCGACAACGAGTATTCCCATCTCGTCGCAAAGGTCATAGAAACACTCCGGATAAGGATTGTGGGAACAGCGCACGGCATTGAATCCGAACGCCTTCAGCTGGCGCAACTGGCGGGCAATGGCCGTCCGATAGGCCGCCACACCGACGCCACCGAAATCGACATGGTTGGCAATGCCTTGCAGGAAGACCTTCCTGCCGTTGAGCCGGAAGCCGAAATCTGCGCCGTATTCGATGGTACGGAAACCGAAACGCTCCGTCTTTCGGTCACGGACAACGCCGTCACAATAGGTCGTCACCTCCACATTATATAAATAAGGTGTCTCGCAGGACCACAGGTTAGGATTGGCGACGTCAATCAACGGCAGCTTCACCTCGACCAGTTCCTGGCGTGATGCCGCCGGACAGGCGAAGCGCCCGCTGCCGGCCACGACGTTGCCCGCTGCGTCAAGGATGCGCGCCTCGGTCTCTAACCGGCCTTTTGAAAGCGTGCGGCCGGCATATTCCGCCTGCACCGCGACCTGCCAGACGCCACTGTCACCCTGCTTCGGGGCCGCCGTGACATAGATGCCATGACGCGCAAGCGCCACAGTGTCGGTCAAAATCAGACGCACGTCGCGGTTGATACCACCGCCGGTGTACCATCTGCTGCCACCGTCCGTTCCCGTGTTGGTATATACGGTCACGACGTTCTCACGGCCATAGTCCAACAGTCCGGATATGTCGCATTCGAAACCGCAATAGCCGTATTCCGTCCCACCGATGCGACGGCCGTTGAGATAGACATCGCCATAATACATCAGGCCCTCAAAATCGAGCATCACACGGCGGCCCTGCCATGATTGCTCCGCCGTGAAAGTCTTGCGGAACCATGCCGCCGCCTGTCTTTTGAAGGCACGGGCACGATTGGCGCCCTCGTCCCAAGGCATGTTGAGCTGGAAATCGTAGGGCAGATCTATCGGCCGCCACGTCTCTCCCGACGCGGGAGCGGGCTCTTGGGTATTAGCGGTCAGGCAGAACTGCCAGCCGCGGTTGAAGTCTATCACTTCGCGGTCCTTGGCGAAGGACAACATGGAAACTATGCACAGCAGCAGTGAGCATATTATTCTTATCTTATTCACAGTCATATCGTTGTTATCTTACATATTTCTTTCCGCGCATGATATATATGCCGCCACGCTCCGGCAAGCCGTTCATACGCATGCCGCAAAGGTTATATACGGTCTCCGCGTCGTTGCCATTGCGGCTGTTCTCACTGTTGACGCTCTCTATACCGGCGGCATCCTGTACGAGAATCCTTATCGTATCGGACAGTGTTACGCCCGAATCGCCGCCAGAGGAGCGCACTACAATTTCATAAAGGCCTTTGGAATCGGGCGTTCCCGTTATGGAGAAAGAGCCGTCCGGGGACTTCGTGAAATTGAAACATGGGGGAACGCCGTATGACTTTATGTTCGTTCCGTCAAGATATGTGCGGTAAACGATGGCGCCGGTACAGTTCTCCATGTCGCAGACAACAGGCTTCATGCTCTCTCCAAAGTTGACGGTCTGCTCCTTCGCTGAACCCTCACGGTAGATGAAATGGGGCGAAATGTAGTCAAGGAGATAATAACCGAGATGAGGCGGCTGGTTGTAGCCCACGTTCTGCCACGCTATGGAGAGACGGTACTGATGGTCGTGCATCAGCGTCGGCACCCGCAGTTTGGTGGCGACATTGGTCGAGAAGATATTGATGACGCTGGAGTCTGTCTTTGAGAAGAGTATTATCTCCTCGCGCCAGTCACCGAACAGGTCCGCCGAAAGATTGGGATTGGCCTTTGTGCCGTATGACGCGGCGTTGCCGTATCTGCCGAGCGACACCAGACGGTATTTGCCGTCTGTGGCCGTGGGCTTCTCAAGTTTCAGTCCGTCGAGCAGTTCGTCGTAGGCATCACCGTCCCAATATATGCGGAAACAATAGCTCGGACGGGCTGCCGCCGTCGTACTGATCACGCTGCCGTCAGCACCGCAGACATCATACGTGTCGGAACTCCAGAACTCATGGCCGCGCCGCGTGGCATTTACGTCTGCCGACATGCCGCGCCCGGTGTCGTCCTTGCCCGTGACATGGATGAGAATCTCGCCCGGGGCGGCACCGCGCACAGTCCAGCCGTAAGGCGCATCCTCATGCACCATAAAGAACTCCAGTCCCGGCCGGTCGGGCAACAGGTCGCCAAGATGCTGCGCGTCACCATGACCGAGGCCCGTACTGTAAAGCAGTGAGCCGTCATCATCAATGGCCGCGCCACCGAACATTATCTCGTCCTTGCCATCATTGTCTACGTCTGCAACAGAAATATTGTGGCATCCCTGTCCGTAAGCCGTATTGCCGGAACCGGTAATGCCGGAGGTATTGGTGGTATATGTCCATGACTGAGTGCTGCCGCCCTTATCGGTAAGCTGTACTTCCGACGGCGACAGCGAGGCATGAAGCCAGCGTGTGGACAACTTCTGCCCATCAAAATCAACAGCCCACAGGTAAGCACGTGTGTAATAGCCGCGGCACATCACGGCGGAAGGATTGGCATCGGCACCTGCAAGATATGCCACACAGGCCAGATAGCGCTCCGCCCTGTTGCCGTAGACGTCGCCCCAGAATGATGCGTCAGTCGGATGGGAGGCTGCAGCACCGGTTCCGCCGGCACGGTTGGGAGTGTACCAGACGGTATGTATCGCCGCGCCGGTCATGCCGTCGAACACGGTCAGGAACTCCGCGCCACGCAGAATGTGACCGTCGCCGTTGACAAAGGACAGGCGGTTGTTGACGTTCTTTATAGCCGTGTCGTCTGATGCCTCGCTGACATAGTTGCCCGCACCGTCCTTCGAGCCCGGTGCCGTCTTGCAGATCATCTCCGCCTTGCCGTCTCCGTCGAAGTCGTAGACCATAAACTGAGTGTAATGGGAGCCGGCCCGGATGTTGCTTCCCAAATCAATGCGCCACAGCCGCGTCGCCTTCGTATATGAATCGGATAGTTTATAGCAGTCAAGAATAGGGTTGCCGGTAATGCCGCTCTCTCCGTTGTCCTTGCGATTGTCCGGGTCCCACATCACGATGAGCTCGTATTCGCCGTCACCGTCGACATCGCCGACGGAGGTGTCGTGCGGGAAATAATGATAGCCTTTGCCGCCGGCAGGTCGGTCAAGCCGGACGGTGGTGAATATGTCGCCCCACGGTGACACCGCACCGGAAGTCTCCTGCTCCACCCCACCGTCCTTTGCCACGACGCGGTAGACACTTGACGGCGTTCCCTGAGTATCGGCATAATTGCTGACTTTAAGATTGCTCGCCACGATGCGCTGTCCGTCATAGAGGTCGAAGGCCATCGCCTTGCTGTCCGTCGCGAACACGCGCCAGCTGACGAGATTGCCTTCCGCCATCTTTGTGGCCACCACCCCACGAGACAGTTTCTCGTGGGGGAAAGCCTTGGTTGTCTCCTGTGCGACGGCCGCAGTCCCGTAGGCCAGCGCCATCGCACAGGTAATAACAATCCTACATCCTAACATATTATCACTAATTTACTTTATTACATATTTCTTGCCGTTGATGATGAATATGCCACGCTGCGGCGTCTGCACCCTCTGTCCTGCAAGGTTGTATATCGTCTGAGCCCGCTCTGCACCGGCGGCAGATGTCTCTATGGTCTCAATGCCCGTCAAGTTGCCCTTGTCGTCACCGAGGAAATAGAGCCGGAAGGCACTTACCCATATAGCGGAGGACTGACGTATATTATAATATATGTGTATGTTCAGGTCCTCAGCGCCGTCATACAGGAACTCAACCTTGTTCTCAATGGCCTGCGTGTCAAGTATCGGAAAGATGTTCGTGGCGTGAGTATAGTCATAGAGCGTGAGTGTGGCGCCGTTATCGTAGGTAAGGACATTGTCCTTCACGTCGTCATTGGTATATCCCTCGACAAGTCCCTTGAGGCGTACGCGCTCGTTTGCACCATACAGCCAGATATCGCGTGTGCCATTATACCAGTCAAACTGGAAGTTGGAAGGTGCTGCCCAACGGAACGAGGCGTCTGCCTCAACGACATATTTGCCGGCCGGCATGTTCTTCATATCCTGTCCGATGGTTCCGACATTGCCGGAAGAGGCGCGGAAATATCCGTAGAATCCGCCTTCCTCACTGTAGACGAGGTCTTCCGTGGCCTCCACCGTCCATGCTTCCGGATTGTTCATCTCAGCGTCATTGATGGCAAACGTGACATCGAAGCACGTTCCTTCTGCCGGATAGACACCGCTGAGCATGAACCGGCGCTGGGCGCTGAGGAGGCTTTCCTTTGCCTCCTTGAGGACCTCAAGCGTGCCGTCTGTCTTCGACCGGGCGGTGGCGATGGCATCGGCGAAAGGCTTTGTGTCAACACCATTAGGATTGCGCGATGAAGAAAGATAGTTTTGAGCGACGGCTATGGCATCCTCAAGCGCCTTTTTGGCTTCTGCGATTGCGCCGGCTTTGGAGTCCTCGTCATATTTGTCGGCAGGTCCATAGTATCTTAACACGACATTACCCATCGTTATTGTGTTGCAGACCGCATTTTCACGGCCGTCAAGTCCGATTCGCATCATCGCGCCGTCACCGACGGTGAGCTTTATCGTGAATGTCTGCGGAGCGCTCTTGGTGTGCACCTGCAGCTTCTCGTCACCGGCGATAAGATAGACTCCCGTCTCTTCCGAATCAGACGACTGCTGCTCATTGAGAGCGATTATCTCGGCGGACAGCTCATAGACGCCCGCTCCGGGAAGCTCCACGTCCTGCCATACATACTTCGCATCGTGGGCCGTCACGCCACGCCACACATGGATGGCACGTCCCGTCGTGAACCTGTCGTCACTGACATACTTCCAGTTGGCAAGGTCGTCTGTCTCCCAGCCGTACGACTCGTTGGCAAAGGTCTCGTTGAAGAAGCGCACATTCATCGGTGTGCTGTAGCTGGCCGTGCCCTTCAGGAAGTTGTTCTCCGCGTCGAGCAGCGCCTTGTTCTTCTCGGTGACGGCGTCGTCCGGACGTTCGGTCAGGGCAGCGAAATACCGGTCGACGGCATTGATTACGGCCGTGAGGGTCTCGTCTGCGCCGGCAATGGCCTTGGCATGGACGAGGTCATTGCGGAGATTGGTATAACCGACGTTGGCGTGGATATAGTCTGCAATGCCGTTGAGCACCTCACGCGACTGTGTGGTGATTTCCTCCATGTCTCTGGAATTGTCATATATGTTCTGCGCGGCGGCAATCTTCTCCGAGAAAGCCGTCTTCTCAAAGAGATAGTCGGGCATGGCGATGACGGTCTTAGCCGAGTCTATCGCCTCACGGAGAGACTTGCGGGCGGCGGCCAGTTCCTTGCCGAGGACATACTCCTCGATGACCGAGGGGTCAGTGCCGATATAGCGCAGCTCGGCATCGTCAAAGGAATACCAGTGGCCCTGCTTGCCTGTTATGCTGACGCCGAACGAGACCTTCTCTCCTTCGCGCACCTCTCCGATGGTATAAAAGGTGTTCACATGACCGACCTCAAGCGGAGTTGCCTGTGTCTTGCCGTCGTTGACGAACAGCGACGTGCCCTCGATGTCATAATCGTAGTCGGGATTTGAGGTGCGTCCCTCAAAGCGGTAGCCCAGTCCACGGATTGAGAAGAGATATTCTCCCGGAGGCAGGTCTGCCGTCTGGCGCAGCTCTCCGTCCTTCAGCTCGGTTGTTCCGTTGCCGACCTGATAGTCGACATAGACGCTGTTGAAGAATTCCTGACTGCGCGAGGCGTATGACGGCGGCATGAGCATCCAGCGGTCTCCGGCTCCCGGAGTACACACCCACGCATCGCTGCCGCCGATGTTGCCGACCTTCCACTGCGGTGCGGTTATTCCGGTCTCGAAGTCCATGTACTTCAGGTATGCGTTGCAGTTGACGGTGTTGGCGTCAAGGAAAGCGACAAGGTAGTCTGTATAGAAGAGCGACTCTATGTCCTCTATCGTTGCCTCATCGTGGATGCCGGCCTCGTATGAGGCGAGTATATCACCGTTGACAAACTCGCTGAACTCGTCCCTGCCGTTAGGGAAACGCTGGTCGTCAAGGAAACGGCGGGCGACGTCATAGAGCTTCTTCAGCCGGCGGTCGTCTCCACACTCGTATGCGTCAAACACGCCGAAGTCGGTGAAGCTGTCTCCGGCCTGAAGACCGGAAAAGTTGATCACGATATAGCCGTTTGACGCAGGGCTGTAGCTATAGATTATCTCGGTCCATCCGGAGGTGTAGCTCTTGGTCTTCGCTATCGCTGCAAAGCCGGCGGACTTGAGCGAGCAGGTGCCGTCGGTGTTGAAGTAGACGTTCTGATAGTTCGTCTTCTCATCACTGACGCTCGTCGTGCTGCTGCTCTCCATGGAACGCGCCTTATATGTAATGACGTAAGTCCTTCCTCCATGAACGGGGACGGTCTTCAGGATGCTTGCACCGCTACTGTTGGTGCCGTACTTCAGCACCGTCAGGCAGCCGGTTCCGTCAGGGCCGCCGGCGTCGACGGAGAAGTCGTCACCGCTCAAGGCCTCGCCGGCGGCTGTGGTCCAACCGCTGAGACCGTTGCTGAACGTGCCGTTATCCACCATGTTGCGGCCTGAAAGATAGAAACAGGCGGCCTTCGTGTAAACATAGTCTCCTTGCGTGACGGCAAGAGACATCAGGCTGCATGCCAGAAGCAGGATTGTTGTAGATAGATGTTTGACCATTTTCTTAATAGTTTTAAATTAGTTATAAAGCTGGTTTTGTTTGATTTCTGCCGCAAAATTATATATCGGGAGTTCCTTTTTTTATTTGTTTTTGTGCTTTTTTATTTGATTTCATGCGCAACAACGAAATAAATGCTATCTTTGCCGCATAATCCATTACCGTCTACCTTATGCAGAAACTGTTTTTGCTCATCATCATCTTGTTGACATCCGGTGTCTCTTTCGCAGCGGAAGAGATAACGGCCTACCATCTTTCCACGACAAACGGACTGCCGGACAACGACATCAGATATATCGACAGCGACAGCAAAGGCTTTCTCTATCTCACTTCAAAGTATTACACGTGGCAGTATGACGGATATTCATACCGTCTGATGAACGACAGCGTCTTCCGCCATTATCAGTCAAAGAGCCGGAACACGAGGAAGGACGCGGAAGGATGGATGACGGACAACAGGGGCAACCGCTATAAGGTCAGCGACGGAATGGTGGTCTACCGCGAGCGCAACAGCGACCGGACCTATAGCTTTAATGTCTATGACGAGCGGGTCGCCGCATTAGTGAACTCGCTTAAAGTCTTTGTCGTCACCGACCGGAAAGGACGCATCTGGGCGTCGGTCAACGGCAACGGCGTGTTCATCTACGACAAGAAGACCGCAGTCGTGAGACACCTTTGCGCCGCGGACAATAACAACGTGATTGACTACGACATGATTGTCGCCATCCATGAAGACCGCAACGGCGACATCTGGGTGTCGCAGGAGCATTACGGCATCGTCCGGCTGAGATGTGAACGGCAGATGGTCAGCGTGACGTTCCTCGACGGAGAGAGACATTCTCCGGCGTACAGCAATGTCCGGATGATGCAGAAGCAGGAGGACGGCACTTTCCTGATAGCCAACAACACGGGAAGCATCATGCTGGCCGACGGGGCGATGAGGACGTTCACGCCGCTGAAGGTGCCGGAGGAGAACTATCTGTCGGCCTGCCGTGACGCGGAGGGCAGACTGTGGTTGGGTGCGAGGCAGCACGGCGTACTGATAGAAGGCCGGTGGTTTTCCGGCGGCAGGGTCGACTGCATCTACCGTGACGGCCGCGGACGGATGTGGACCTGCGGCATCACCAACGACCTGAAGATTCTGGAATACGCCAACGGTACGGTGACGGAGCGGACCGTGATAAGCGGCATTGCGCCCCGTTTCATGTATGAGGACAGCCGTGGCATGGTGTGGCTTTGCGCGAACACCGGCCTCTATGTCTTCAGACCCGATGAACTGTCAGACGACAAGAGCAGAATCAGGAAAGTGACATCCACCCCTACCCGCACTGCATTTGAGGACTCACGGCACAAGATGTGGATTGGTACGGAGAACAAAGGACTGCTGATTGGCAGCCCGGACAGCAGGGACGAGACCCTGTTCAGGATTCTGTCCAGCGCAGACGGACTGCCGAACAACGTGGTGCAGGGCATTTTAGAGACAAGAGACGGAACTGTCTGTATCACAACCGAGGACGGCTGCGCCATCGTCGACGCCAAGGGAAAGGACGTGTTGAGGACCATCTACTTTGACAACGAGATGAGGCGCAACTTCTACAACGAACGCTGCATAGCCGGGCTTGCTGACGGAAGGACCGCATTGGGCTCGTTAGACGGAATCGTGATGGTGGACACCCGGGGAGCTTCTCCCAGACAGACAGGGGGAACAAACTTGCCGGTCTGTATCACAGGCATGACCATCAACGGCATACAGACGTATGAGATGACCGAAGACTGTCCCTTCAATGGTGATATAAGCGACGTAAGGGAAATGACACTGAAGCACAATCAGAATTCAATAACGCTCTTCTTTTCCGATTTTTCCTACGGTGACAGGATGCAGACGGACTATTCTTACAGGATGATGGGGCTGGACGAGACATGGAGCACGCCGTCGGAATATAACTTCGCGACGTTCCGCGACCTGAAACCCGGCAGATATGTCTTTCAGGTGAGGCACCGCCGGCGTGGCGGCGAATGGATAACGGACGAGCATCTGCTGACCATCACGGTGCGACCTCCGCTATGGGCCACGTGGTGGGCGATGGTGCTCTATGGCGTTGCGGCCGCGGGCATCGGCCTCATCGTCTACCGGAACGCCCGGACGATGTACCGTCTGCGCAGGGACGTCGAGGTGGAAAGACAACTGACGGAATACAAGCTGCGGTTCTTCACCAACATATCCCATGAGTTCCGCACGCCGCTGACCATAATCAAGGGGGCCATGGAACGCATGAGGACGCAGAACGTGCCGGGAGACATGAAGATGCCGCTGTCGAACATCCAGAGAAGCGTGGGGCGCATGTCGCGGCTCATCAACCAGCTGCTGGAGGTCAGGAAGATGCAGAACGGAAAGCTTTCGCTGACTCTGCAGGAGACCGAGATTGTCGGCTTCGTGAGAGATATATGGGAGAGCTTTGCGGATGTGGCGGAAGAGAAGCACATCAGCAGGTCGTTCGTGACGCAGGAAAAGACGATGATGGTGTTTGCCGACCGCAGTTCGCTCGACAAGATTGTCCATAACTTGCTGTCAAATGCCTTTAAGTACACACCCAACGGCGGCACCGTGACACTGGCCGTAAAGCACGACAGGGAGACACTCAGACTTGTGGTGACGGACACTGGTGTGGGCATATCGCCGGAGAAGAAGAAAGAGCTGTTCTCGCGCTTCGTCACAGGAAAGGTTTCGGCCGACAGCATCGGCATCGGGCTCAATCTTACATGGGAACTCGTGCGCACGCACCACGGCACAATCACCCACGAGGACAATCCCGAAGGCGGCTGCATCTTCACCGTGTCGCTGCCAGTGGACAGAAGCTCGTATGCGGAGAAGGACTTCATGAGGGAGACGTCCGTCCTGATTGACGGCGGAGCGGTAACGCAGGAAACGGCCACGCGCTATCAGGAAGTGGCCCCGCCGCCGATGAACGACGTGAGGGTGCTCGTGGCGGAAGATGACACCGACGTAGCCTTGCTGCTGCGCAGCGTGCTGGGACGATATTTCATTGTCGACGTGGCCCACGACGGCGTGGAGGCATGGGAGAGGCTGCAAGGCCCGACGGACTATCGGCTGCTGCTGACCGACGTGATGATGCCGCGCATGAACGGCTATGAGCTGATAAGGAAAATGCGGCAGGACGGGCGTTGCTCCCGGATACCCATAATCATGCTGACAGCCCTTGAGTCTGACGAAGAACGGGCTAAGGCTCTTGAGGAAGGTGTCAGCGCGTTCATCGGCAAACCTTTCAACACAGAGGTGCTGGTGGCCCAATGCGTGACCCTCCTGACCCGGACGCGCGAAAACACCGCCGAGGTCCGGCCGGCCACAGACCGTGAGGCGGCCGTGAAGCCGGCCGGCGTGCCGAAACTCATCACCGAAGAGAAGGACCGGATGTTCCTGAAGCAGCTGGACAGCATCATAATGGAGAGGCTCGGCGACGCCACACTCGACGTAGAGACACTGAGCGCGCTGTTCGGCATGAGCAAGACGCCGTTCAACAAGCGGGTGAAGACGCTGACAGGAGAAACTCCCGCCGCATACGTCCGCCGTATCAGGCTGCAACGGGCCTACGACATTCTCACCGCTCCGGACAACACGATGAACGTCCAGCAGGTGGCAACGTCCGTGGGATTCTACAATTCCCAGCACTTCTCCGTGGCGTTCAAGAACAGGTTCGGCATTTCCCCGAAGCAATGTATGTAGGCGGACGGGGTAGTTCCGGAACACATATAGCATCACGACCGGCAGCTCCTTTCAGCTCCGGAACATCGTTGACGCGACACAGCAGCGGCCGTTATGCAAATAAAAACAGGCGATTAGGTCCGGTAATATATATATACTATGAAAGCAAAAGTAGAGACATATTTTCGCTACTTTTGCTTTCTTGAGATGCCCTGACTTAAAGATTTATCCAATCCGGCGTCACTTCAGGAACTCCACGACGGTCTTGTCGGGGCCGAGATAGAAGCCGGTCCAAGTCGGCTGGTTGTAGGCCACGTTCTGCGTGGCGACGCTCAGACGATACGGGATGTCCTCCATGAGGCAGTTAATGCGGTGGTCGGTGGGGATGGGCGTGACGTAGACGCGCATCTCGCTGCTGTCATCTGTGCGAGTGATGACCTCCTCGCGCCAGTCGCCGAGGATGTCAGCACTGAGACAGGGGTTCGATTTCGTCCAGTTGTTGAACTGGCAACCGTCAAACCTCACTATCGGGTGAACCCGGCCTGTGTTCCAGTCGTATTTTGAAACGGTGGCGTGGTCGAGCATCTCACGCAGCAAGTCGCCGTCCCACCAGATGCCGAAGTTGGTCGGCAGACGCATGCCTTTCACATAAAGGGCGGTGTCATCGTCTTTTGAGGAGGGAGGAGTGTCGAGGGATGAGGGAGAATTGTCTTTGCCCTTTCCTTTGTTCTTCCCTTTGCCTTTCTTTATGCCACTATTCTCACTCCTCACTCCTCGCTCCTCATTCCTCGAAGAGTCCTCACTCCGCGAAACGAGAGGCTTCAATATCTCCCCCGTTATCGTCCTTATACCCTTGCTGTCGGAGCTCCACATCTCCAGACCGGGGTTTGTCGGGTCTATGTCAGCGGCCATGCAGCGGCCTACGTCGATAGGACTCTTTACCTGAAATATTACCTTTCCCGTGGCGGCGTCGCGCAAGTCACTGCCGTCGCGACGGTTCTCGTGGCAGTCCCAGAGCTGAAGGCGGTCGGAAGTCGGGTCGAAGACGGTGAGGTGTATGGCGTCGCCGTGACCCATACCGGTATTATAAAGGCCTGTGCCGTCGTGGTCGACGGCCATCGAACCATACGTAATCTCGTCGCATCCGTCGCCGTCGACATCGGCAACGCGGATGTTGTGGTTACCCTGACCGGCATAACTGCGCCAGCGTTCGTCGTTGGTGTCAAACGTCCAACGGTTAGTTAGCGTCTTGCCGTCCCAATCCCAGGCTGCAATGACAGTACGGGTGTAATATCCGCGGCAGAATATTCCACTCGCACGATGGCCGTCAAGATAGCCCACGGCCGCCAGATAGCGCTCCGAACGGTTGCCGCGGTCGTCACCCCAGGCTCGCAGTTCGCCACGTTCGGGAACATAGTCGACCGTCGCCATTGCCTCACCCGTCAGGCCGTTGAAGACCGTGAGATATTCCGGACCGTCGAGGATGCGACCTGCTTTATATACTATACCGGGCCACGAATAGCGCTTCCGGTCCCTCCGGTCATTGCCTCGCCGGTTCTGTTGACCCTTTGCCGGCTGCCGGCGCGGCTGTGCCATCATTTGTCTGCGTTCCTCAGCCTCCTTTACGGCATAAGCGCGGTTTTCCTCAAAGTGCTCCATTGCCTCGGCAATACCATATCGCCAGTCGGCTTTTGCATCTCCTATGACCTTTCCCTTGCCGTCAACGGTTCCGTCGGCGGTCTTCACCATCATCTCGGCGCGGCCGTCACCGTCGAAATCGTAGACCATGAACTGCGTATAGTGAGCGCCCGCGCGGATGTTCGGTCCCATGTCGATGCGCCACAGTCGCTCGCCGCTGAGACGGTAACAGTCAAAGAGCACGGGACCGGTGAAACCGTCATGCGAATTGTCGTGGGCATTGGATGGTTCCCACTTTAATATTATTTCGTATTGCCCGTCACCGTCAACATCGCCCACGGTGGCGTCGTTGGCCGAATATGTGAATGTCCGTCCATCCGGCGTGATGCCGTCGGCCGGTTTGTCGAGCTTTATCGGGATATAACCGGCAGGGGCGTCAGCCTTGAGAACAAACATGCCGTTCTTTCCACCGCCGCATACCTCGTATGTCACATCGCCCTCGGGGACGTCCTTGTCGACGAAAAATGTGCCTCCGGTGGTAAACGGCCGGTCGTTGATCTTAACACCGTTGCGCCGTATGTCAAACGCTTCGCCCTTGCCGTCGCTCGTGAGCGTGCGCCACGTCACAACGGCCGTGCCGTCCGGCTGCCGCAAGGCCACGACGCCGCGGTTAAGTTGCTCACGCTGGATTTTCTTCATGTCATAACGCGGCTGCGTCCACGCGGAAACGCTGATGGCTACTGCAATAACCGCAGTAAAGATTCTCTTCATATCGTTTTAGTAGTTTTATGAAATACCCCGTCCGGGCTTTTTTCCTATGTTTATGTCGTTTTGACGGACAAAAGGAAGGAATGTTTAAGTCCCGACGGGGTATTTAACACGTATTAATATGTTTATTGTATCATGCTTTCACACATCTCATGATACATCTGACGGGGATTACTTCTTAACCATCTTATGACCATTGACAACATATACACCTGCGGGCAGGCCCTCAAGGGCTTCCGATAGGGGCACATCCCTGCGCAACAGCAGTCCGTCAACGGAGTAGACATTGGCCTTGCCGTCCGCGGCTGTGATGCCGCTGATGCCCGATGTCACCTCTGCAACACGCAGGACACCACGTGTGAGCAACGCCGAGTCATCCCATGTGACGGTCTGCGAACCGCCCTCGGTACGGATGACATACGTTCCCGTCATAGAGGCGAAGTTCTTGAAGACGGTCAGTTCCTCGCCCTGCTCAAGCAGACGGGTGTCGTCAAGCGAGATGACGATGGTCTCGCCGTTGTGGACGACGTTGCCGGAGAATGAATAAGAGTCGTTGGAGAGTGAAGCCCCCTGTTTTCCGACCTTGACGACCAAGGTTCCACCCTCTTCGAGAGTGACCGTGCCCGTGGCTTTCAGCGATCCGTAGCCTCCGTTATATCCGGCTGTGACCGTACCGCCACGGTTGACTGTCAGATCTGCGACGCAGCCTCTTCCGGTGAGCGTACCACCGTCTTTCACCGTCACGCGACCAGTCGAGAGCGGCTGAGCTGTTACGGAATAAGGACTGTTGTTGACCTGCAATGTTCCCGCACATACCTCTACGTCCGACGTGCTGCCTGCCGTCGACAGCGTCCAGACGCCATCACCATATTTTCTGATGGTCTTGGCTTTGAGCAGTCCGGCGTAAGTTGCGTCCGTTCCGTCATATCCGATCTCGTAGCTATCGATGCCGTTGCCGAGTTCGCAGTCCTTTGCCGTCGATGCAAGTGAACCGATCTTGGTTGTGACAGCTCTGCTTTGACTGCCGTTTGAAGCGTAATGTCTAATCTTACATCCGGCATCCATAACGACAGCAGTCTTGCTCATGTTGGTCACGTTGTCCATCAAGCGGAAGTTTTCGCCCTGTGCCGTGAGCTGGCCCTCAAAGGCTGAGAAGTCAGCACCGATGTCACTGCGGACGCCGGACGAGAG
Organism: uncultured Prevotella sp.; assembly: GCA_900553965.1. Taxonomy (GTDB): domain Bacteria; phylum Bacteroidota; class Bacteroidia; order Bacteroidales; family Bacteroidaceae; genus Prevotella. The sequence goes on along the minus strand of USFX01000007.1, from coordinate 9,786 downwards.
AATGGTGATGCTGCCCTTGCCGCGGAAACTGCCGTTGATGGCGCCGCGGGTCGTTCCCTTGATGAACGATGACGTTCCTTCCTTGGCCGTTGCTACGTAATTGAAGATGGGGCGGGTCGACGAGTTGTTCATATTAATAAGGTGTACCTCACCTCCCGCCAGTTCCATCGGCGAACCGACACGGCCGAATGTGGAGTTCCATGCGCCCTGGGCGATGATGCCCTGGCGGACGATGACACCGGCGAAGGAGTTAGTTCCACCGTATGTGAAGTTGAGCTGACCCGGGCCGTCCTTGACGAGATAGCCGGTGCCCTTGACCTGTCCCTTGAGCGAGAGAGAACCGGAGCCATTGGCCACGATGATGGTCGCCGTGTCCGCGAGCGTCACGATGCGGTCGGTGGCCATGTTGTCGGCATCCAGCTTGAGCGTACCGCCGTTGATCTGGAAATTGCCTTCGTCGGCCGAAGAGGCTCCGATAGCACACTTCTGTCCTCCGTCGAAGAGACTTGTCACGGTCAACGTACCGCCATTGATGATGGTCGGACCGGTATAGTCGTTGTTCTTCAGGTTCATGCGCACCTCTCCACGGCCGTTCTTTGTCAGTCCTCCCGTGCCGCCGATGCCGCTTTCGCCTGAGATTGTATATGTTCCGGCGTTGACGTCAAAGGTCACTCCGCCGGCCACGACTTCGTCGTTGACCGTCACCGTGCGCTCGGTGGCGTCGTCGTTGAAGACCACTTCGTCGCCGGTGACAAACGATGTGGGCGCTCCGCCCACGGAGAAGTTGTTGGCTTTATAGTCCCAGACGCCGCTCTCGCTGCCCGTCCAGACAACGTTCTTCATCGGAGAGCGTGTTGACGAGACACTGAGCACGACGCGCTGCGCCTCCACACGGATGGTATAGTTGATTCCCGACAGACCGCGCGTCTTGATCTTTGCGGCATCGGCGGTCAGTTCGCCGGTACATTCGGCCAGCACATACTCGCCGGCAGCGAGATCCATCTGACGCACGGTGAAGGTATTTTCACCCTCAAACGTCAGATTGCCCTTCACCGACAGACGACCGCTGTGGCCGTTTGCCGCCTCCACCTCTATATATACGTTGCCCGGCAGGACGAGGTCACGGCCGAACGTCATGACACCATCAGTACCGACAGGCATCAGCCGGCAGCCCTCATAGTTGAGCGCGCCCTCAAACGTGATGGCGCCGTTGATTGTCGCGTTGCCGCCCAGCGTACCCTTGGCACGCAGGTTGACAGGTCCGGCGATGGTTCCGTTGACCACGAGCTTGCCCTCGCTGACTTCCGTTCCGCCGGTATGATTGAGGTCGCAGGCGAATGTCGCCGTACCCTGCATCGACTTATACAGTGTCATGTCACCGGCCAGCTGGCCACTTCCACCGAACTGATAGTCGTGGCCGAGAGGATTCATGACATAGACTGCCTTCGGGCGGAGCTGGCCGCCGAGCGAGATTGTACTGCCGTTGTTGCCGCTGATGTCAAAGATGACACTCTTGCCGTCGGCATACGGCTGGGCGGCAGTCTGGTCGAAGGTCGTAAATCCGGTGCCACCCGATGTCCACGCCGTGCCGGCGGTCCAGCGCAGGTCGGCCGTCATGGTCGGCGGCAGCGGCGGCTGAGGCATATCTCCGCCGAGATAGAAGCTCGTGCAGGGCATCTGATAATATCCGCGGCCGGTGCAGTCCAAACGATAATGATGGTCTTCCGTAAGAGTGTAGATGCTGTGTTCGGTCGGTATGTCGGTCGAATAGCCCACGAGTCCGGTGCTCGTATCGGCGTTCTGCTTCATGAGGATGACCTCCTCGCGCCAGTCGCCGGTGATGTCACCCATGAACGCGGGACGATTGGCCCAGCCTGTATGGACAGCCCAGCCGCTCTGCTTGGAGAACTCTATCAGGCGTGTGCCGTCATACTTGACCATCATCGCGTTCGTCCCATAACCGCTGCCGCCGGGCGAGCCGAGCATTTCGCGCTGCAGGTCGCCGTCCCACCACAGGGCTTCGTGCGGATAGGATGTCGCGCCCTCCTTTATAACTTCGCCCTTGCAGTCGTAGAGATTGGGCAGCAGGGAGAATATCTCATAGCCCTTGTGGGCGGGATCGACGTCGATGCAACGTCCGCGGCCCACGTCATAGACCGAAGGCAGATACCACTCCTTGATGTGCTCACCCGTGCGGGCGTCATAGAGCACCTGTCCCAAGAGGTCGCTCTGCTGGATGGCAAAGACCTCCATGCCGGGGCGGTCGGGATCGATGTCGGCCACGTCGAAACGGTCGCCGTGGGTGATGCCGGCGCTGTAGACCATGCCCTTGACGGGATTGACGCCGAAACCGCCCTCCAGCATCTCGTCGATGCCGTCGCCGTCGGTATCGGCCACGCGCAGCTGATGAAACTCAGCAGCACGGGGTGTCTTGTCGTTGCGGCTCCAGGTGTAGCTGTGATGCCAATTGGTGGCCTTGCCTCCTACCCAATCATACTCCCATGCCACCATATAATAATGGTGGCCGTCGGACTTGCGACGGTTATAGGGCTCAATGGCCAAAGCCGGATGAATGCCGTCGAAATAGCAGATGACAAACTTTGAACCGAGAAACGCATATTCCGTTCCCTCGTTGTCGTCCATATAGTCGGCGCGGTTGTCGCGGCTGTATTGGTCGCTGCCATCCCGCAGCTCGCTGTATTTGAGCTCGCTGCAGTCAATCTCGCGTCCCGTTCTGCCGTCGACTACGGACACATAGTAGGGAGGATTGCGCTTCGTCTGCTTGCGATAGTTGACGATGCCGTCGCCGTCGGTGTCTTCCGACGTGCTGCCGTTGGCATAGAGTCCCCACGTCCCAGCGTCAGCATCCCAGAAGCGGGTGCCGTCACTACTGCGGATGATGACCTCGCAGCGGCCGTCGCAGTTGATGTCGTAGACGGTGACCATATCGTTCTGACCGGCACAAATGTCCACATTCGGGCCCATGTCAATCGTCCACAGGCACGTACCGTCGAGCAGATAGGCCTGGAGCTTGTGGCTCTGCCCCTCGCTTCCGGCATAGAGGCGGTCGGCAAGGACGGCATCAATTTCGCCGTTGCCGTCGAGGTCCATCGGCCATGCGTACTTACACTTGTAATCATTGGGATCGAGCAGGGTAGTCTCGAAGTTGAAATCGAAAAACACGTCCTTATACGCCTGCTGCTTGAAGAGGAAAGGATTGCTCTTTTCGCTCTCCACGCCACCGGCTACGACGGTCACTGCCAGTTCAGTCCCGAATGGCACAACGGAGCGTGTCGTCTGATAGTTGGTCCGCGCGATAGGCTCGGCGTTGACCTTGACATAGTCCGTCGAACCCTGCGCCCGCTTATACAGGTTGTACGTACACTGTTCCGGCTCCTGCGCCAACTTGCGCCATGTGACCAAAACGTCCTGACGCCCGTTGTCCGTCACGGCGACCACGGCGCGACCCAACTTCTGCTGGATGCGCTGCGCCGACATGGTTGCGGGCAGAAGCGCGGCAACCATGAGAAGGCCAAATGTAAATTTCCTCATAATGGTTATCATTGTTTTAGTCGTTAGTCATCAATCTATGCCCGCAGGCATTATCACGGGCAAAATTATATAAACGCGCGAACAATGATATAGGAAAATCGTACGAATATCGGTAATATCGTACGAAAAACGATATTAGTTAAGAGTGAATTTTAGTTAAGAGTTCAGAGTGATGAGTGAAGAGGTATGATTACTTCTTAGTTAAGAGTTCAGAGTGATGAGTGAAGAGGTATGATTACCTTTTTTAGTTAAGAGGTATGAGTGAAGAGGTATGATTACTTCTTAGTTAAGAGCTCAGAGTGATGAGTGAAGAGGTATGATTACCGCGCAAGCCCTAAGCCTTTAGGATTGGTAATCATACCTCTTCACTCATCACTCTTCACTCTGACTTAATACGATGCCGTGCATACTATCCCTGCCGCCACGACCCTGTCGCGTATGGCGTCAAGTTCCTCGTGCGTCGCCTTCCGCAATCCGTGATCAGGCGTTTCGCGGTCAATGGTATATATCATGACGCTCTGCGGCCGTATCTCTTCGACGGCTTTGAGCCACGGACCGACGTATTCCTCGCCCGTGTTCGTGACGTCGCGTCCGTCGGCCGACGTGCCCCGCATGAACATCGTCTGTATGATGGCATGGCCGCGGAAGGCGCGCAGCTGCTCCACCACACGGCCGACGGAATAGGCGCCCGTTGGGCGGTCGACGCTGCGGATATAGTCCTCGCTGACCGTGTCCAGCTTCAGGATGTTGTTGTCCACGCGCATCAGCGCCTCGAAGACGTCGGGGCGATGGAGCTGCGTGGCGTTGCTGAGAACGGATATGCGCGCCTCGGGGAAGTAGCGGTCGCGCAAGCGGATTGTATCGTCGATGATGTCAGCGAAACGGGGATGGACGGTCGGTTCGCCGTTGCCGGCAAATGTCAGCACGTCGGGGGCGGGACCGTTGGCCTTCATGTCGCGCAGACGGGCCTCCAGCGCCGCGCATACCTCGTCGCGGGTGGGCAGCGGACGCGTCGGACGGTGGTCGCGGTTGAATCCGCACTCGCAGTAGATGCAGTCGAACGTGCAGACCTTGCCGTCTTCGGGAAGCAGGTTGATGCCCAGCGAAACGCCCAGACGGCGGCTGTGGACGGGGCCGAAGATGGGCGATGGATAGATTACTGTACTCATTGTCGTATGGTTTTGCAAGCCAAAAGTACACAAAAACTCTGATATATCCGGATATCGGCCTGTTAAAAACATGCGTAAAGCGCTTTATACAAACGCAAAGACCGCAAAGACGCAAAGCATCATTGACGGAAAAGCAGAATTCAAACGCGATGATGCGATGTCGCTGAGCCGTTATGTCCGCAGTGTTTGTCCCATCTTTATGACACTTTGCGCCTTTGCGGTCTTTGCGTTTAAATTCTATGCTTACAGCTTCTTTGCGTCTGCGATGCCGCCACCATACCGTGACGTCGCAACAAAAATACGCAGCCATTGCGGTTAATACATGTTAAATGAACGGCGCGGTATTGGTTTTTTTGTTACTTTTGCAGCAACTTAGGTGTATTACATCTCAACAGAATGGGAAAGAAACGAAAAAAAGCCCGCAGCCGCACCGGACTGCAGGCCGTCACATTGTGCATAAGCACCACGCTGGTGCTCATCCTTTTGGGCATGATGGTGTTCTCCGTGCTCACCGCCCACAATCTCTCGGCCTACGTCCGTGAGAACCTGACGGTCACGGTCATGCTCGGCGACAAAGTCACCGACAACGAGGCCAAGCTCTTCTGCCGCGACCTCTATCACCGCCCCTACACGCGCCACGTAAGCTACATCAGCCGCGAACAGGCCAAGATAGAGCAGAGCGCGGCCATGGGTTCGGATCCGTCGGAGTTCCTTGGGTTCAATCCGTTCGTGGCCACGCTTGAGGTCCGGATGGTCGCCGACTATGCCAACCGCGACTCGCTGCGCTGGATTTCCCGTGAGCTGAAAAAACACGCCGAAGTGACCGATGTGGCCTATCAGGAAGATCTCATGGACAAGGTCAACAGCAATCTGCGCAAGCTCGGCATGATTCTCCTCGTTCTTGCCGCACTGCTGACTTTCGTCTCCTTCTCGCTCATCAGCAACAGCGTCCGGCTGAGCATCTATTCCCGCCGGTTCACCATCCACACGATGAAACTCGTCGGAGCCTCATGGGGCTTCATCCGCCGGCCGTTCCTCCGACGCGCTGTCGGCGTGGGCATCATAGCGGCCGTGCTGGCCTGCGGGGCACTGGGCGGCGGAGTCTATGCGCTCTACAACTACGAGCCGGGCATACTCGCCGTCATCACCTGGCGCGAGCTTGCCATCACGGGCGCCGCCGTGCTGCTCTTCGGCATCATCATCACCACCGTCTGCGCATGGCTCTCGGTCAACAAGTTCCTGCGCATGACCGCCGGCGAGCTATATAAAATCTGAACGGCCACGATGCCGGCTTTCCACTGTATAATAACAAGCACATCTATATATAAGTTATGGACAAGAGAAACTTCGCTTTCGACCGCACCAACTTCATCCTCCTTGCCATCGGCATGGCGGTGGTTGTCATCGGTTTTATCCTCATGAGCGGTTCCGGCTCGACCGACACGACCTACGACCCGGACATCTTCAGCGCACGCCGCATCAAGGTTGCCCCGGTGGTATGTCTCGCCGGATTTGTCTCAATCGTCTACGCCATCGTGCGCCGCCCCAAGGACACGGGCTCCGTGGCCGCCACTGACAGCGCCGAAACAGAAAAGGAGGCTCAGGAATGAGTTGGTTTGAAGCACTCATACTCGGCCTCGTCCAGGGACTGACGGAATATCTCCCAGTCAGCAGCAGCGGCCATCTGACCATCGGAGCGGCCCTCTTCGGCATCGACGGCGCCGACAATCTGACGTTCACCGTCCTCGTCCACGTCGCCACGGTGATGAGCACGCTCGTCGTCCTGTGGAGCGAGATTGACTGGATCGTCCGCGGACTGTTCCGCTTCAAACTCAACGACGAGACACGCTATGCCATCAATATCGCCGTCTCGATGATTCCCATCGGCATCGTCGGCGTCTTCTTCAAGGACAAGGTGGAGGAAATCTTCGGTTCCGGGCTGCTCATCGTCGGCTGCATGCTCCTCGTGACGGCCGCCCTGCTGACGTTCTCCTACTATGCCAAGCCGCGCCAGAAGAGCAGGATAAGCCTTCGCGACGCTTTCATCATCGGTCTTGCACAGGCCTGTGCCGTCATGCCGGGACTCTCCCGCTCGGGAAGCACCATCGCCACCGGACTTCTCCTCGGCAACAAGAAGGAGAATCTGGCTCAGTTCTCGTTCCTGATGGTCATTCCCCCGATACTCGGCGAGGCTCTGCTCGACGTCCTCAAGGCCGTCAAGGGCGAGGAGGCGTTCGGCGGAATCGACGCCCTGCCGCTCGCCGTGGGCTTCATTGCCGCATTTGTTTCTGGCTGCGTGGCCTGCAAGTGGATGATAAGCATCGTCAAGCGGGGCAAGCTCATCTACTTCGGAATCTACTGCGCCGTGGCCGGAGCCGTGACCATAGCCATGTCACTGTTACAATAGTCCGCCGCCGATGAACTTCACCGAAGGAGAAATCATATACATCGACAAGCCCTACGGCATGTCCAGCTTCGGAGCACTGGCACGTGTGCGAACGCTCATCTCGCGCCGCCTCGGAGTCAAGCGCGTCAAGATCGGCCACGCCGGAACGCTCGACCCGCTGGCCACGGGGGTGCTCATCCTCTGCACCGGACGGAAGACGAAGGAGATCGAGACGCTGCAGTATCAGACGAAGGAATATACGGCGACGCTGCACAGCTACGACCGCGAACACACCGTCGACTTCACCTACCCGACGGCCCATATCACCCGCGAGCTCATCCTCGCGACGCTCCCCCGCTTCATCGGGGAGATTCAGCAGGTGCCGCCGGAATATTCGGCCGTGAAGGTTGACGGCAAGCGCGCCTACAAACTGAAGCGCAAGGGCGAGGACGTGGAGCTGAAAGCCAAGACGCTACGGATTGACGAGATTGAGCTGACGGACTTCGACCCGCGGCTCATGCAGATGTCCATCCGCGTCGTCTGCGGCAAGGGAACCTACATCAGGGCACTGGCCCGCGACCTCGGCGAGGCGCTCGGAAGCGGTGCTTTCCTGACCTGTCTGCGCCGCACGAGGGTCGGCGACGTCAGCATTGACCGCTGTCTGACGCTCGACGAATTTCCCGAGTGGCTCGAAGCGCAGCCCATCGAAGGGCCGGCGGACAATCATTGAGGAACCGACGGACGTACATTGAGGAACCGGAGGACAACCATTAAGAAGCCGGCGGACATGCGTCGGACGAACATTTGACTTTAGTTATAAGAACAAACAATAAGAAAGGAGAATATTTAGGATATGAAACTGTCACAATTCAAGTTTAAGCTGCCGGAATCACAACTGGCATTGGAACCGCCGTTCCGTGCATTCGACAACGAGGACGGCACGATAGAGAAAGTGTACAACCGTGACGCCTGTCGCCTGATGGTCATCCACCGCAAGAGCCAGACCATCGAGATGTGCAGGAAAGATGCCGACGGCAACGACATGACCGACGCCGACGGAAAGCCCGTCTATCTCGGTTTCCGCGACATCGTGGGCTATTTCGACGAGGGCGACACGTTCATATTCAACGACACCAAGGTCTTCCCCGCACGCCTCTACGGCACGAAGGAGAAGACGGACGCAAAGATTGAGGTGTTCCTCCTGCGCGAACTCAACGAAGAGCTGCGCCTCTGGGACGTTCTCGTGGAGCCGGCCCGCAAGATCCGTATCGGCAACAAGCTGTTCTTCGACGAAGACGGGCCTATGGTGGCCGAGGTCATCGACAACACGAGCCGCGGCCGTACGCTGCGTTTCCTCTACGACTGTCCCCACGACGAGTTCAAGCGCGAGCTCTTCGCCCTCGGCGAGGCACCGCTGCCGCGCTATATCATAGACCGCCGGCCGGCCAACGAGGACGACATGGACAACTTCCAGACCATCTACGCCCGCAACGAGGGTGCCGTGACGGCTCCCGCCTCGGGGCTCCACTTCAGCCGCGAGCTGCTAAAGATGATGGAGATCCGCGGTATCAACTTCTCCTACATCACCGTTCACTGCGGTCTGGGCAGCTTCGACCCCATCGAGGTCGAGGACCTGACGAAGCACAAGATGAGCTCGGAACAGATGCACATCAACGCCGAGGCATGCCGTATCGTCAACGAGGCCAAGACCGCCGGCCACCGCGTATGCGCCGTCGGTGTGAGCACGGCACGCGCCACAGAGACCGCCGTGGGCACGGACGGACTGCTGAAGGAATATGAGGGCTGGACGAACAAGTTCATCTTCCCGCCCTATGAGTTCGGAATGGCCAACAGCATGATTACCAATTTCTATCATCCGGAGTCCACCATGCTCATGACCACAGCCGCGTTCGGCGGCTACGACATCGTCATGGAGGCCTACAACAAGGCCGTCGAGAACGGCTACCGCTTCGGATGCTACGGCGATGCGCTGCTCATTCTCAACGACTGATGCACAATTAATATAATGTGGATGTTCTTCGGAAATGCGACTGATACGCCGCCATCTTCTCAAAGGGACATAGAATCAGCAATGACACACACACTTTATCTCAGCCTCGGCGCCAATCTCGGCGACCGCGAAGCTACGATAGAAAAAGCGATAGAACGTATTGGAGAGCTGATCGGCACCGTCGAGTGCCGGTCGGCTCTTTTCGTTACGGAGCCGTGGGGCTTCGTCTCCGACAACAAGTTTGTCAATGTGGCCGTGCGCTGCGCCACCCGCCTGAGCCCGCGCCGCGTCCTGGAGCTGACGCAGCAGATAGAACGGGAGCTCGGAAGGACGGCGAAATCGTCCGGCGGGGAGTATCATGACCGTCCTATCGACATCGACATCCTCCTCTACGACAACCTGACGGTGGACGAGCCGGACCTCAAAATCCCCCACCCGCTCATGCACGAACGCGACTTCGTCATGCAACCGCTCAAGCAAGTTCTTATTTAAGGTCAGAGGTCAGAGTGAAGAGGTCAGAATAGCGAAGAGGTCAGAGTGATGAGTGAAAAGGTATGATTACTCTCAAACCTTGCATAGGATGAAGCTACTAAAGGTAATCATACCTCTTCACTCATCACTCTGACCTCTTCGCTATTCTGACCTCTTCACTCATCACTCTGACCTCT
>USFX01000006.1 GCA_900553965.1 uncultured Prevotella sp. | reverse complement strand
CTGATAGATTGTGACATAGGTCACGGAGGTCCCATCGGCTGTTATAGATATAGTCTTGTCCATCCAGACTTCAAGTGTGTTGTTGGTCTGGGCCATGGCTTGCACTGAATACAGTGCAAGCCACATTAAAATGAATCTTATTGTTTTCATTGTTTTCTTCTTGTTCGTTGTCTTTTAGTTATAAGTTTCTTACCGTTTGATGATAGATATATTTTCTGAATACTTGAAGCATCAATGATGTCTATCGTGCCATCGCCATTGGTGTCGGTGGCCTCAAAGTTCAGGTAGATATCGTCATTGCCAAGATATTTGGCAATAGCAAGCGATACATCGAGTATGTCCACTGCGCCATCTCCGTTAGCATCACCTACTTTATAGGTTGTCTTGGATGCTTCACGCTCAAATATCTTTTGCTCAACATTGCCGGCAGAGTCAGTGGCCAACACGCAGAAGCCGTAGTTGAATCCGGCGTAACCTTTGAACTCATACAGGCTATCTGTGATATTTTCTGCTGTCTTTATCCAAGGTGCATCGGACGTTTCCTGAACATACAGGTCATATTTCCATATACCGGAGCGGTTGTCTGAACCGGAGAAGTGTAGGATGACAGTGCTGTCGTTCAGTTCCTCACATTCTTCAATCCTGCTTATGGGAGCCACCGTGTCGGTGATGTTCACCCACAGAGGAGTAAGTATCGGCTCGTTGTAGTCAAACGTTATTTCCGCCATGTTTTCCATTCTTTCACCGTCATCATAGTCCTTTTTCAAGGCTATGTCAAACGACACTTCGCCAATACCGTTGCCGTTTGCATTGACAGGGAGAAAACCGTCCATCGGGTCATCTGTCGATTCCATTGTCATGGGGTCTAAAGACGAGAAATACCATTTGGCAATTCCCTTGGCTTTGTTATACCTGATTTCGACCTGAGCGATGGCATTTATCTCCGGACGCATGTCAATGGTCACTATCGGCGTGTTGTTTCCGTCAAGCGTAACGAACCGGTCGCCAATCTTAATGCTTGTGGGCGTGAATGTAGACAAATCGAATTTGTGATAATCCAGTGTGTCCGTCACAACGACCTCGTGTGCCGCAGCTGTAGCAAACTCCGGATCATTCTCAAACTCTATGGTGTAATAGACCTTATCAAGATCTTTGCGGATATAAGTGCTTCCTGATTCAGAAACATATCCGCGTATCTCGTTCGGGTCAGTGGAGTGGAGGGGCGTTGCGTTTGCATCATCGTCGTCGTCGTCACCACACCCCTCAACCCATGTTTTATAAGGTTTGTAGACACAATCCTTAAACACACTATATACAGTCATCACCTTTCCAGCAGTACCTTTGGTTATACCTTTCAGGATTTTCTTGACGGCAGCTTTACCGGCAATCGAACCTAAATTCTCTATTGTGCATTTGATGAATGACTCTGTGACGTCACTGATTACCGGTTGGGGCGTTTTCGGTTGTTTCGTAAAGTCGGTAGCTTCACCGTTACAGAACAAGTCGCTGAAAACTCCGGCCACTTCGTTGGACAGCTTGTCGTAGACACATGTTTCGGCCCAAGTCTCAGAAACGACATCCAAGGGGAGCCATGATGTTGCCAATGTGACAAGACAGGTCGCGGCGGTCTTTACACAGCAATCTTTTCCTTCTGAATCTCCGTCTCCGGAATCGTCTTCATCAGAACCTCCAGTTGAGCCTCCGCCAACAGTTCCACCTGTTCCTGTTCCGCCACCGATGCCGACATTGCCACCGGTTCCGGTATTGCCGGTTCCATCGTTGCCGTCACTATCGGGATTCGGATTCTTTATAACTCTATAGAAGTATTTCCAGTTCTTCTTGATAGAAGCATGGAGAATGAAGTCGTGTGTGACCTTACCGATTGTTATTGGAATGGTTACGGTTGAATCGCCATCGATGTACGGCAAGGCGAAGTTTCCTACAAGATAGTTCTTTCCTGTCAGGGTATCTCTGTTGACATAGAATAGCCTCATGTCGTCATCGCCATAGAGACTTTCCACAAATTCCGCAGCATCGTCTTCATCTGCATAATGTGTCAGCCATTTGCGGAAGTCAGCCTTCCTCGTTTCTGCCAGTCCGTCACCAATCTTTATCGACGATATGGTGCTTTCATCTCCATCTATACAATCTATCGTTACCGTAAACGGAACATTATATGTCGGGATGTTGCTTTGATTGGTTATCTTAATCTGATATGTGGCACTGGATCCTGCGAGGAAGAACGGATTGCCTTCAAGGGAAATAGAGAGTTCTGGGATACTGTCTGCTTCAACCGTACTGATGGCGTTCTCTATACATACGGAGTCGTCTGCGGTATAAAGAACTTTAAGGGAGAAGCGGCTTTCCGTGACATCCGGAATTTCAAACATAGCCGTAAGGTTGGTTATTCCTTTTGCCGTGGTGTACTTTGCCCAATAGGTGGTATCGGCATTGTATATTGCGACACGTGTGGAATCGGTAAAACCGTTACCGAACAGATTAATGTTGACGGTTGACGGTGTTCCGAATGTTTTCGGTGTATATTCCAGCACGGCATACTTGTCTATATGCTGATAGTCAACGGAGATATTGCTGCCGTTTGTTCCTTTCACGTCGTGTAGGGCGAGATAGTACGTGCCATCTTCGTATGCGTGGCAACCGCCGAAAGCGACGGATGAAGGGCCGGATGCCGAATAGACTTCCTTGCCTGACGGCGAGAACAGCTGGAGGGTGCATGCCTGATCGGTCTTGAACGCCAGACTGTCGCCCGTAATGACTTTCATGGCATACCAGTTTATTCCGTTATCGGCTGGCTTGGCCGACGTCTTGCGCACATTGGGGACAAGCTCCGCAATGTCGGTCACCGGTTCGGCCACGGAATAGTCGACATACTGCCGGGACATCTCCGCCATGCGGCCCGATACATCTGTGAACTGCATGTGGAGGTCGTTCTTGGCATATATCACGGGCGAGCCGTCCTCTATCTCAAACTGGAAACATGAGCTTCGTATGCCGCATGTCTCTACCGGCAACAGTGTGATGAGACTGAACGGGTCGGCGCGCTTTTCCAGCTTTGTCTGATGGGCCGCATCCTCGCGGTCGTTCAGCCAATAGCGATAGTGCGTTATGCCGGGACCGCCGACGGGCGTCTTCATGAAAAACGCGGTGGACACCTTGGTCGACGTGCCTGTCTCGCTCGTAAGCATGTAGGTAAGCCGGTGAAGACCGTCTTCGAGCGAGGCCACATCGACATCGAAGTGGTAAAGTCCGTCGGCAAAGCGGCCGGCCTCTGAGTAGAAGTTGTCGCCGTCCACGGTGTAGAGCAGTTTCATGTTGGCGAACTCCGACGCTGTGGTGCTGCGGAAGAAGAACTGCTCCGACACGTTGGTCGCGGCTCCGCTCGGAGTGACGACCTGCACCGAGATGCGGTGGATTCCATACGGAAGCTCCGCGACGTCAAGGCCCCATCTGATGATGCCTCCCGATGACGGCACGCGCTCCTGACGGTAGGTCTTTCCGTCAATGGAGCACAGACATGTCAGGTAGCTCACTCCTGCCGTCTGCGGCACTTTGATGAACATGCCCGACTGGGGCATTGACGTGTCTTTCCGGCCGGCAACCTGAAAGTAGGCTACGTGAAAGCCGTCGCCGAGTTCCGAAACATCTATCATGACCGGACCGTCGCCGTCCGCCAACAGACTTCGCTTTTCGGCGTTGCCGTCAAACCAATAGAACACCGGAATGTCTGCCGTAGTGGATTTCACGAAATAGCGTGTCACGGGTGCGCTCCACTGTCCTTCGGCGTCTTTCACCTGCAGATGGATGGAGTGCATTGAGCACGTCAGTCTGCTCATGTCGGCATCTATATGCCATTCGGCCGACGCTGACGAGCCTGTCTGCTGGCTGGTTTCGTCGCCGTCAAACCAATATCTGTATTCATAGCCGCTTTGTCCCCATGCCACCCAATGCAGACATAGGAACAGGGCGAATAATATATATCTTCGCATAAGCTGAATGTTCTGTGCCGTTCTTTACTGTGCTGAATTCACCTGAATGTCCACGCTCAGCTTGCCGTCAGCTGTAGACTTGGCCGCAACGTTGCATTTTGTTATCTGTGGATTTGACGGTGTTGCGTCGAAAGGCAGACTACCGCCGTGGATACCAACTTCGGTCGTTCCATCCATGCTGTGATATTTTTCCTTTGCGGCGTCTGTCAGTTCAAATGTCTCGTTGTCAAGTTGGTTGAGACTTTGGCCGGTATATGTTTTGAAGACTTCGGAAACTTCTGCCAGTGAGTTTGTTGAGTTGGTGATGTTTTTAAATATTTGTGTGCTATTAATACCTATACTATTATATGCTGTACAATTGGAATTAATATAGCCATATCTATTATTACTGTTATAATAATTAATGATACAGTTTTTTAACGAAGATGATTTTATATCATCTAAGTAATTATTATTTAACGTTATAACACAATTAATGAATTCAAAGTTAGATGTATTTGAATTATTTGAATAAGGATCTTCAATTACGCAGTTTATACATGTGGCAGAGCAATCGTCATATAAGCTAAAATAATCAGCAATCCTGCAATGTATAAAGCTCGCATCCTTCAACTTACCATTGTCTTGATGATTTATATATTTAAATCTGCATTTCAGAAACATTGCATTCTTCAGTGTCGATGTTGAATAAAATACATTACTATTATTATATATACCTTCAATAGTCAACCGTTTCGTCACCGTATCATTAATATTGATTTTGATGTCTCCCGAAATTATCGTAGGCTCACTCTGTGTCGCGGCATCAATTCCCATTCCTGCGCCGCGCAGGGTAATTGCCTTGGTGATGTCCGTAGACACAAACGTTCCTGACGACAGCGTTATGACGTCTCCATTTTCAGCCGCAGCGTGGGCTTCGCGAAGAGCTGTAGAGCCATAGAACGTGCTGATTGTGCCATCATGATTGAGGGTGGCCAACATTGAACTTTGGGCAAATGCCATTGTCGTACCTATCAAAGATACAACCATAGAAATAAAAAACTTCTTCATGATTAATAATTTTAAGTATGTTTATAAGTTTCTTGTTTTGCCTATAAACACCCCAGATTCGGCCATTTCTATCATTTTCTGCTTATATACAAAAAAGGCGTAGGTGTCTGTTTCTGCCCATCCTGGGAACACAGGCCTTCGCATTGCCCCACCCACACAGGATAAGCAACGCAGTTAGCCCACGCCAGTACGATATATATACGAACGTTCCACACATTCCATACAACTCCGTCAAAGACACTTCTCCCTTACACCGGAAAAGCGCCATACGTCGCCATACGAAACACTGGATACGATATAAACCGCACCACGCAGACATTTTCGTTGCTGTTGCCTGTTGTGGGTGTGAAGTTGCGAAGTTCGTGTTCCACAAAGACAAACGTTCGAAAACGTCTTCTTATGTAATAAGACCGCCCGCTCACCCCTTGGGGCTAACTAAGCGGTGCGGCAAAGTTAATAAGAAATAAAAGAATGGCAAAATAATAGTGACAAAAAAATCAATACGGGCCATTATTTTAGGTTCATCCGGCGTTTTTAGTGATGTCTATATGCTTGTAAAGATGGTGTCTCAAAACCATGAAATTGTAGGGACGTGCCTTTGGTACGTTGACGTACTCAGTTGATATTTAAAAACATAGCAAAGCGATGTCCCTGCAGTGGGGTTCTGCAACGCTTTCCCGAACTTATTTATATGTGAAATGAGGATATGTCAGGGTTGTAAAGGCAACCTTTGTGACATATCCTCATTATATTAATGCCTGATGTTTATTTCAGTCTCTTGCGCATCACCTTTCCGACGGCGGTCCATGACGGCATCCATTGACGGCGGTCGCGGTGGGCCGGGCTGTCGTAGAAGAGGATGGAGATGAGTAGGGCGATGGCTACGTAGGCCACGATGCCGTAGAGCTGTTTCACGCTCGCCACCTGAAATTGGGTCATCAGCTCGCCGATATGGCGGGTCACTTCGGCGGCCGGCATGCGAAGGCTGTCCATCGCCGCACCGTAGCGGGCGATGCTGTCAGCCATGAGATAGCGGATGCCGAAGGCGTAGCATGCCGCACCTATGACGCCGCCCACGAGGAGGTGGAGCGTCTGGAATATGGCCAGCGACTGGAAGAAGACCATGAAGTTCATGACCGACTGGATGGTGTAGAGCAACACGATGCCGAGCAGCGTTGCGGCAAAGCCACGCAGGAACATCGGCAGATAGAGCTGGCGGATGGTCATCTCCGTTGACACCGTGAAATAGAAACACAGCACGTAGGCGATGAACACGGCCACTCCGATGGCGATGAGCCTGACGCGCCCTTTCTGCCATACCTTCAGCCATAGCAGCGCGAAGAGACAGGCGAGGATGATGCCCGCCATTGCCGGATAGTTGAGCATGGCGGTCGTATGGCTGTGCCACTCCATGCCGCTCTCGTAGAACACCTCTTCGAGGACATGTTCCGTGGCGAGCAGCGCCTCGATGACGAGGGCGAGGAAGAATATGCCCGGCAGATTTCTGTTCCGCCACATCTTCGGCTCTATGTACGGATGGCGTATGAGGAACATACGCACGACGGCCAGAATCAGCGTGAGTGTGGCTGTCACGGAGAGCGTGCATATCACGTCGCTTTCCCACCAGTTGTAGAACTCACCGTAGCAGAAGATATAGACAACCTGCATGACGGAGAGAATCCACAGGATGGCGCCGAGCCAGTCAATCGAGTAGAACGGCAGCGGGCGCATGAAGCGGAAATGGCGTGTACAGACGAAAAGCCACAGGGCGTTGAAGAGCATGACGCCCGTCATCAGCCATGACAGATACTGGAATGTCGCTACATGGCAGAAATATGCCGCGAGCAGGTCTGAAACCGCTATCGAAAGCATGATCCACAGATGCAGCAGCGGGAAGAACACGCGGAAGTCGCGCTTCGGCGTCATCCACAGCTGTATGTTCGACATGCACTCGAACGTTCCCTGTATCTTCAGGCAGCCGGCGACGAAACATATCAGCCACAGCAGCGGCAGATTGGTGACATACATCCCGAGCAGGTTGCACATAGCGATGACAAGCGTCGACGTCAGGTGCAGCGTACGGTTCGTGAAGCGGAATTTTGTCCGGAAGAGGATGGGGAACGTGAACGCCAGACCGCACAGTCCGGCATAGAGGCACATCAGCAGGTCCTCGCGCATCAGGGACATTGAGCCCATCATCTCGTTCAGCGCTCCGATATAGATGCCGCCGGACAGCTGGAACGTGAATGCCAGATAGACATAGAGCCACGGGCGAATCCATTCCGGAACCCAATCCTTGAACATAGGCATGGCGAATCCGCCATGCCATTCTTTGTTGTTCTCAGCCATGCCGATCAGTATCTAACCTCACATTCAACGCTCATTCCGGCACGGAGACGGGCGTAACCCTCCGATTTGCGGTCGTCGATGGCTATGCGTACCGGTATGCGCTGTTCAACCTTGACGAAATTGCCCGTCGCGTTGTCCGTCGGAATCATTGATACGGCCGAGCCGGTGGCGTCTGAAATCGAGACGACAGTTCCTGTCAGCTGGCATCCGGGCAGTGCGTCGACCGTCATGTCGACCTTGCCGCCCTCGGCGATGTTGTGAAGCTGCGTCTCGCGGAAGTTAGCCACAATCCACTTGTCGCCGGAGTCGACGATGTCCACCAGCGTCTGGCCCGGCTGTACGAGCTGGCCGACGTTGATGTCCTTGCGGCCCAGCACACCGTCACACGGAGCGACAATCATGGTGTATGACAGGTTCAGGCGGGCCAGGTCGAGCGCTGCCTGTGCCACTTTCACGCCGGCGTCGTTCTGTTCGAGACGGTGGCTCTGTTCGTTCCTGACGAGCGATGTCGACTGGCGCGAGCGTGTCAGCTGGTCGTAGCGTGCCTTTGCGGCCAGATATGCCGTATGGACGTTGTCATACTGCTGGCGTGTGACCGATTTGCGCTCCAGCAGACGGCTGTAGCGCTCGTCCTCACGGCGTGCGTTCTCCAGCTGTACACGACATTCGGCGATGGCGGCGTCGTTCACCCCGATGTTGCTCTCGACCGTCTGGACCGACGTTGCCGAGGCCTTGTGTCCGGCGAGGGCGTTGCCGAGGGCGGCCTCAGCCTGTGCTACGTGGAGGCGGAACTCCGTGTCCTCGATGATGATGAGCGTGTCGCCCTTGTGCACCGGAGTATATTCGTCGAAGCGAATCTCCTTGATGAATCCCGAAACGCGGCTGTTGATGGGCGTGATGTGCTGGTGGACATAGGCGTTGTCGGTGAACTCAACGTTACCGAGATGGGTGAATTTTGAAATCACAAATCCGATGCCCGCAATCAGCAGGGCAATCACAACGATGTTGTATATGCGTACTTTTGTTTTTCTGTTCATGATGTTTAATGTCTATGGGGTTATTTAAACGCAAAGACGCAGATGTGCGAAGTGTCTTTTTTCTTATTCTCGCAATAGAGTCCTGACGTTTATTTCTTATTATTTATTTATAATGTGTTCGTTGCATATTTCAGCCTGTAATAGCGGAAGAGCAGCGCCGTGCGCGCGTTCTCCACGCCGGTCTCCGACGAGAGGCGAACGTTGGCGGCGTCGACCATATCGGTGACCAGCGCCATTCCGTTCTCAAAACGGTCGTTGACAATGTCGTAGTTCTGACGGGCCAGTTCGAGACTCTTCTCCTGTGTGCGCAGTTCGGTGACAGCCGTCCGGTAGCTCTCGTATGCTGCCTGAACGTCGTCCTCGACGTTCTCGGCTCCGAGGCTGTAGGCTTCGCGGCTTTCCATTTCGGCTATGCGTGCCTGACGGACGCGGCGGTTGGCCGTATATAGCGACGATATGTTGAAACTCAGGCTCGCCCCGAATCCCCAGAACATGATGTTCTTGTTGATGATTGGTACCTCCGTGACAATCGGAGAGTTGAACTGACCGTAGGCGAAAAGTGACAGCTTCGGCCGGAGAGCGGCCGTCGCAATCTTTCTGCTCGTCTCGCTCATGGATATGCCCAGTCCAGCCTTTTGGAGCGCGAGGCTTGACGAACGCGCCTGCTCCTGCCAGCTGTTCTCCGGCTCAATCTCCTTTGTGCCGTCCATCAGTGGCAGTGCGGGAATGAACTCGGTGTCCTCTGTCGGGAAGCCGAGGGCGTTGGCCAGTCGGTAGTTTGTCGTGCGCATGGCCTCGCCGGCCTTTTCCCGCTGGAGCTTCAGGTCTTCGAGCTGAAGCTCATATCGGGTGACGTCGCTCTTCAGGGCCACACCCTCGTCATATCTCGCACGTACGTTGTCCAACACGCTGCGGGCCAGTCCGATATTCTCGTCGAGCACGCGGATGCGGTTGTGGATGCACTGGAGGTCTATCAGCCAGCCCAGCAGCAGAAACTTCACCTGTTGGCGGCTTTCCTCCAGATTGAGCCGGGCCATGTCGGCGTTGAGCTTGGCCATGCGGACGCTGCCCGAAAGCTCACCTCCGCTGTATATCACCTGCATGGCTTCCAGCGCGAAGTCGTTTTTCGAGTGGGGATTGCGGATTACCATTCCGTTGCCGAAGTCGCGGTCCGTCAGATAGCCGTCACCGAGATAGCCCACGGACAGCGAGGCGTTGATGTGTGGCAGGAGATTGCCGCGCGCCACGCTCTCGCCGCTCACGGCGTCGTCGACGCATAGAGCTTTCAGCTTGACTGTGCGGCTGCGGTCGTCAATCAGACTGAAAAGACTGTCCACTGACAGTACGACGGGCTGTGCGGCGTAGGCCATACGGCCGACATCACCCAATAGCATCACCAGAAGCAATGCGGAAAAAAGAATCTTTTGTGTCATCAATAATTATATTATTTTTAATAGTTATAAATGAATGCTTAAATCAGTGCTGAATCCACGCGAACTGATTTGATTTGCAACTATCAAAAATTATACGATCGACGGAATCCTTATCCGTGGCCATTATGTCATGAATGCCCGAAAACGGCTGCAAAGGTACACAATTTCGCAGAAAACCAGATGATATGATTAACACAATTTAATAAAAAAGTACGAGGCGGGTAGGGGAGGCTTGTTTTCAACGCAAAGACACGAAGACGCAAAGATTTCAGAATAATGTCTTTATGGAAATCTTTGCGTCTCCGTGTCTTTGCGTTGAAATGTGACTGTTAAAAACTCGGAAGTATTCGGACAAATGCCTCAAAATCCTTGCGATATTTTGAAATAAAAATCTTTTGGCCGCAAATTCGCGAGTTTTGAGCGTGCATCTTTTTGTCGCTGAGCCACAGAACGTTATCGTAAAAATACAGAAAGTGTGCAATGTTTTGTACGCTTTTATTTTACCGTAAGGCCCTTACGGTGTTGCGGCGAGGCCCTCTTTGGAAGATGACGGCGGCCTCGTTGCAATGCGAAAGCGGCCCCGCTGTAGAGCCGGGAGGGCCTTATTGGCCGGCCGTGGGCAATTTTTTGCGATGCGACAATGCTCTAATGTAAATATATCGGCCTTGCCGCTCTCTGGTTTGGAAATTTTCAAGTGTTAAATTCCGTGATATTATGATTACATGAAAGAGACGCAATGAAATCAAGTCAAAGAGTGTCTGGAACGATAGATGACGTCTTTGTTCTCGTCGGAGCAAAACAAAAGCCGCATGTCCCGTTGCTGTAACAGAGACATGCGGCCCGTTCGTTTGTTGTGAACGCCCCGTCCGGTGCGTTCCGTTGTTCTTGCGTCAGATGCGTTCGAGAACCTTTTCGATGAGCCCGTCGATGGTGTTCTTATATCCCGTATTGGCCTGCTTTTCCAGCCGGTTGGCAATCACCATGCAGCCGGTTGTCGCCTTGTGGCCCATGAGACGGGCGAGTCCGGCGAGGGCCGAGCTTTCCATCTCGAAGTTGGTTATGCGGTGGCCGTCGTACTCGAAGCTCTCGATTTTGGCGTTCTGGTTCGGGTCGGCGAGGGGTATGCGCAGTTCGCGTCCCTGCGGTCCGAAGAAACCGCCACAGGCAATCGTCACTCCGCGCACCATGTCGTCGCCGGCGATGCGGTCGGTCAGTTCCTTGTCGGCGTCGATTACGTATGGCGCGCACAGCTGCGGATTCCAGTTCATGTGGCGCTTGAAGTTATCCTCGAAGTCGAGGTCGCAGACATCGTTGCGGCCGGCGTAGAAGTTGAGCAGACCGTCGAAGCCGATGCTCTTCTGGCTGATGATGTATGTGCCGGTCGGGGTGTACGGCTGGAGTCCGCCGCAGGTTCCGATGCGCACGAAAGTGAGCTGGCGGTGGGTGTCGTTCTCCGTCCGTGTGGCGAAGTCGATGTTGGCCAGCGCGTCCATTTCGTTGACGACGATGTCGATGTTGTCGCAGCCGATACCGGTGCTCTGAACGGTGATGCGCTTGCCGCGGAATGTGCCTGTGATGGTGCGGAACTCGCGGTTTGTCACCTCACATTCGCGGGTGTCGAAGTGAGACGCCACGGTTTCGACACGTCCCGGGTCGCCCACGAGGATTATCTTGTCGGCCATCTGCTCCGGCTTCAGGTGCAGATGGAATATGCTTCCGTCCTGATTGATGATCAGTTCTGATTCTGCAAAGTACTTTTTCATATCGTTATATTATTTTAGAAGGTTATTCTCTGAGTTGCGTATGGCTTTCTCTATGCTCCTTGCCTTTATTTCGAGAGCCTCCATCTGCTGTTCACTCTTCAGGATTTCGCCTTTCAGCTCATTGCGCTCGTGGATTGCGGCCGTCGCGTAGTAGTTGCGTGCCTTTTCGATGGCTTTGCCGAGAGCGTCGAGTTTTTTTCTGATTGACGTCAGCTCGCTGTATCTGTTGACGTTCTCTTGCGAGCGGAAATTGGAAAGTGAACGGTATGTAGTGTTGTCGTTGATGACGAAGGCGAAATCGCCGCTCCTACTGCGTCTGTTTCTGTTGGTGACGATGTTCTGGAGGCGGCTGAGGGCTTTCTTTCGCTCGCTTCCGTCTTTCCATGTGTTCGCAATGCGTGAGATGCGCGCGAAATCCTTTATCTGTTCGGTTGTATATTCGTCTGCGGTGTATGTCTGGCGGCTGTCGGAGGGGATGAACGTGTAGATGCAGACCTTTCCCTCGGGCTGGTTGCGGTCGGTGACGAACCATCCGATGCTGTCGAGCTCGTCAACGGCGTACATATAGTCGTTGGCTGTGGAGTTGAACGGCATGCCGATGTTCTCAGGCTTGAGAAACTGGCCGCTCTCGATGTCGAATCGCGTCACGAAGATGTCGTAGCCGCCGATGCTCTCCTTGCCTTTGGCCGCGAAATAGAGCGTGGTGCCGTCGGCCATAATGAAAGGATAGTTGGCTGCCGTTATCTTCTCGCCGTCAACGATGCCGCTCAGCTCGGAAGCCTTGGTCCATGCGTTGTCAAGAAGGTCGCTGGTGTAGAGCTTCATGTTGTCGGCGGAGTCACCCTGTGAATAGTAGCACTTGTTCCCCATCTCGTTGATGTGGACGTAAGAGTCGGAAATCTTCCTGTCGTTGAAGAAATCGTTGTATCGGTATATCCTTCCGGATTCGGAATTGAGGGTGTAACGTCCGACAAAGCCGTCTTTATCGACAACGATGCTGTCGATGAACATGATGTCTTGGGTTGCGGAAATCATTCGTTCGATTCTCGGGTCGACGGTCTCTGTCTTGGCGGCCTTCCTTACGTTCCGGGCCTTCTTCTGCGCTGAAGCGGACAGGCTCGGCACCATAAGAGCCATGACGGTGATATACGTGTAGATTCTAATTTTCATGATGTAGTTACTTTATTTAAACAAAGATACGGAAAAAGATTTGTTATTCAACAATGTATTAACAACTTTTAAAAAGTTACTCAATCATCTTGCCGGCCGTTTCGAGCGCGTTCCAGATAGAATATCTCACCTCGGGATTGATTTTCTCGGCTTCTTCATATATCCTCCTTATGTCGGAACGGTGTGACGCTGTCTCGAAGGGACACAGCTTGACCTGTTTCTCGTATCCCCTCAGCTTGGCGTAGCGGGCGATGTCCGACTCTATCTCCATGCACAGCGGGCGGATGATTGTCAGCGGCATTTTCTTCATGGTCAGTCTGGCCGGCATCGTGGAGAACTGGCCTTGGAAGAACTGGTTCATAAGGGCTGTGTGGATGATGTCGTCCATGTGGTGGCCCAGTGCGATTTTGTTGCATCCGAGTTCCTGCGCGAGATTGAACATCTCCTTGCGCCTGTGCCATGAACAGAGAAAACAGGCCGGTTTGCGGCTGTTCTCCCGTTGCTCAAATCCGGTGGTGATGATGCGGATGGGAACGCCACACTCTTCAGCAAATCTCTGAAGATATGACGTGTCTGTCTCATACTGGATGTTGGACATGCGTATGTGTACGGCTTCGACAGTAAATGACGGGCGTTGTATTTTCATCCGTCTTGTCAGCATCTCCAGCAGACACAGCGAGTCTTTGCCGCCGGAGACACCGACGAGAATCTTGTCGCCGTCGCTGATGAGGTCGTAGCGGGTGAGGGCTTTCTGGAACCGGCAGATGATTCGCTGTTCGAGTTTTCTCTCTTCGTTTTGTTGTGGCATGTGAGGGTCGGCGTTACTTCATAAAAACAAGATAGACGGCAAATATGAGCATGAGGAACGCCAGGGCGTGATTCCAGTGGAGGCTCTGGCCCTGAAACATGATGTTGGCGAGAACCGCAAATACGATAAGGCTGATGCACTCCTGTATCACTTTCAGTTGTACGAGGCTGAACGGGCCGCCGTTGCCGTCGAAGCCGATGCGGTTGGCCGGCACCTGACAGCAGTATTCAAAGAAAGCTATTGCCCATGAAAAGGCTATCACGCCCAGCAGGGGCCATCCGGCGGACGTGCCGTTCTGCTGCAGGCGCAGATGACCGTACCAGGCGAGTGTCATGAAGATGTTGCTCATCACGAGCAGCAGTATTGTGTATGTTCCGTTCATCGGTTTTGGTGTTGATAAAAGCCCGTCCATGCTCGTGACGCACTTAAGATGTGTGCGTCAGCGGCGGGCGGGCTTTGTTTCTGTGACTTTATTCTCCTTTGAGTTGTTTGTCCATGTTCTCGGCTGCGCGCCGTCCGTCGCCCATGGCGAGGATTACCGTCGCGCCTCCGCGCACGATGTCGCCTCCGGCAAAGAGGTCAGGGCGCGACGAGCGCATCGTGTCGTCAACCACGATGGTGTTCTTGCGGCCGAGCTCCAGTCCCTCGACGGATTTCGGTACGAGCGGATTGGGCGATACGCCTATGGCCACGATTACCTGATCGACGTCGATGGTCTTTGTCTCGCCCGTGGGTTCGGGGCGCCGGCGTCCGCTTGCGTCAGGCTCGCCGAGGCGCATCACCTCCAGCACGGCCTGACGTACGGCTCCGTTTTCGTCACTGATGTATTCGATGGGATTGTGGAGCGTGAGGAACTCGATGCCTTCCTCGCGTGCATGCTTCACCTCCTCGAGGCGGGCGGGCATCTCGGCCTCCGAGCGGCGGTAGACGATGGTCACCTCGGCGCCGAGGCGCTTTGCCGTGCGGCATGAGTCCATCGCCGTGTTTCCTCCGCCGACCACCATCACGCGCTTGCCGAAGTTCATCGGCGTGTCCGTTGTCGGATTGGCGGCGTCCATCAGGTTTACGCGCGTCAGATATTCGTTCGACGACATTATGTTGATGAGGTTCTCGCCCGGTATGTCCATGAAGTTGGGCAGTCCGGCGCCCGAACCGACGAAGATTCCCTTGAAGCCGTCGGCCTCCAGCTGCTCTATGGATATGGTCTTGCCCACGATGCAGTCGGTCTCGAAGTGTACGCCCATCTTGCGCAGGTTGTCAATCTCGACGTCGACGATGCGGTTGGGCAGGCGGAACTCGGGAATACCGTATTTCAGCACGCCGCCAATCTCGTGCAGCGCCTCGAACACATACACCTCGTAACCGCGCTTCACCATGTCGCCGGCAAAGCTCAGTCCTGACGGACCTGAACCTACGACGGCTATCTTCATGCCGTTGGCCGGGGCAATCTCCGGAATGGAAATGTTGCCGCTCTCGCGCTCGTAGTCGGCGGCGAAGCGCTCCAGATAGCCGATGGCCACGGCCGGCTCGTTCATCTTCAGATGTATGCAGCGGCTCTCGCACTGCTTCTCCTGCGGGCAGACGCGGCCGCAGACGGCGGGCAGGGCTGAGGTCTGTTTCAGCACCTTGGCGGCTGAAAGGAAATCGCCGCGCTCGATGTTCTTGACGAACGACGGTATGTTGATGTTCACGGGACATCCCTCAACGCAGCTCGGCTTGGCGCAGTCGAGACAGCGCTTGGCTTCCGTCATGGCCATCTCGGGCGTAAGACCGATGTTCACCTCCTCCGTGCGTGTCGTGGCGCGGTAGACTGGGTCGAGCTCCGGCATCTTCACACGCTCTATGGCCGTGCGCTCCTTTGGTTTAACGGCCGCGCGTAAGTCCTTGCGCCACTGTGCGTCGCGTGATGTCAGTTCGTCTATTGATACACCGGCGTTGTTCTTGTCTGCGGCCGTATATTCCGCGTCGTTCTTTCCCTCGGCGCCCGCAAGATTGTTCTCTTTCTTCACCTCATAATCCTTCTTGTCATTATCAACGGAAGCACCGTGCTCCCCTCCTTTGGAGGGGCCGGGGGAGGCTGTGGTGGAGGCCGCGGCCACATGTTCCTCAAAATGTTCCAGCTCTTCCTGCTCTGCGCGCTTGAACGTTCCCATGCGCTTGAACATCTCGTCCCAATCAACCAGAGCACCGTCGAACTCGGGGCCGTCGATGCAGACGAAATTCGTCTTTCCGCCGATGGTCAGGCGGCAAGCACCGCACATTCCCGTGCCGTCAACCATGATGGTGTTTAGCGACACGTCAGTAGGTATGCCGTATTTCTGTGTCAGCAGACAGCAGAACTTCATCATTATCGGAGGGCCGATGGCGAAGGCCTTGTCCACGTGGCCTTCCTGCTTGATGAACTTCTCAATGCCGACGGTCACCACGCCTTTCTCGCCGTACGACCCGTCATCGGTCATGATGATAAGCTCGTCGCTGCTCGCGCGCACCTCGTCCTCCAATATGATAAGGTCTTTGTTGCGTCCGGCGATTACGGACAGCACGCGGTTGCCAGCGGCTTTCAGTGCGCGTATGATGGGCAGCATGGGCGCCACGCCCACGCCACCGCCTGCGCATATCACCGTGCCGAACTTCTCGATGTGCGTGGGATTGCCGAGCGGGCCTACAACATCGGCCACGCAGTCACCCTCGTTCAGCCGGCACAGCTTTATCGACGACAGACCCACTTCCTGCACAACGAGCGTTATTGTGCCCTTGTTCACATCGGCGTCGGCTATCGTCAACGGCATGCGCTCGCCCTTCTCGTCGACGCGCACAATCACGAAGTTTCCTGCTTTACGGCTCTTCGCTATCAGCGGAGCCTCGATCTCAAAAAGAAATACTTTCTCTGAGAAGCGATGTTTCTTTACTATCTTGAACATAGATATATGTATTAACGGTGTTGGAAATATAAAGAATACAGGGACATATAGCCGTAGAGCAGTGTCGCCGGTATCGTTTTAGGTTTTACAGAGTTTGACGATGCTATAAGCAGAACACGGAGACTCACAACTTTTCGGTATATAACCGTCGGTTGTGTGTCTCCGTGTCCCAATATTCAGCATTATTGTATTGTCATTTGCTGCTAAAGTTCTCTATTCCAGCCATCCCCCTTGGGGATTATAAGGGGCCGGATTGACTTTTAAAAGTTCTTGTCGTCCAGTATCTCAAATCCGCAATACGGCACGAGGCACTTCGGCACGCGGATGCCTTCTGGTGTTTGGTTATTCTCGATGATGGCGGCCACGATGCGGGGGAGGGCGAGGGCTGAGCCGTTAAGCGTGTGACACAATTCAGTCTTTTTCGTTTCGGCGTTTCGGTAGCGGCACTTCAAACGATTGGCCTGATAGCTCTCGAAGTTTGATACAGACGAAACCTCGAGCCAGCGCTTCTGTGCGGCACTGTACACCTCGAAGTCGTAGCAGATGGCAGATGTGAAGCTCATGTCGCCGCCGCACAGACGCAGTATGCGGTAGGGCAGCTCCAGCTTCTTCACCAGTCCCTCCACGTGCTCCAGCATCTCGTCGAGGCTCTTGTAAGAGTGCTCCGGCTTGTCGATGCGCACGATTTCAACCTTGTCGAACTGGTGCAGACGGTTCAGTCCGCGCACGTCCTTACCGTAGCTGCCGGCCTCGCGGCGGAAGCATCCCGAGTAGGCGCAGCGCTTGATGGGCAGCTCCTTCTCGTCGAGGATGACGTCGCGGAAGATGTTCGTCACTGGCACCTCGGCCGTCGGTATGAGGTAGAGGTTGTCCTCGTTGCAGTGATACATCTGTCCCTCCTTGTCGGGCAGCTGGCCTGTGCCGTAGCCCGAAGCCTCGTTCACGACGTAAGGCGGCTGCACCTCCAGATAGCCGCTCCTGCGTGCCTCTTCAAGGAAGAAGGCCTCAAGGGCGCGCTGCAGGCGTGCCATCTTGCCGATGTACACGGGGAAGCCGGCACCGGTAATCTTCACGCCGAGGTCGAAGTCGATGAGATTGTATTTCTTGCAGAGGTCCCAGTGACACATTGCGTCGTCGCCCAGCTCAGGCATCGGACCGCCGGTCTTCACCACCACGTTGTCCTCGGCGCCCACGCCTTCGGGCACGTCGTCGTTCGGTATATTTGGTATTGAGCAGAGAAGTGTTGTCAGTTCCTTTTCTGCGGTAGCCATTTCTTCTTCCAGTGCCTTGTCTGCCTGTTTCAGTTCGGCCACCTTAGTCTTGATTTCTTCAACTTCGTCTTTCTTGCCTTGCTTCATAAGCGCGCCAATCTGCGCAGCCATCTGCTTGGCTTCCTGTTTGTTCTTGTCCGATTTTGCCTGTGCTTCCTTGCGGCGCTTGTCTGCTTCCAACACATTGTCGATGGCTTCTCTGGCACCTTTGAAGTGCTTTTTCTCCAAGCCTTTAATCACACGTTCAGTTTCCTCACTGATGAGTTTGAGTGTAAGCATAATATAATAAAATTAAATGTTGTCAATATATAGCTGCAAAGTTAATACAAATTGCTGTAATAAACGAAACAAATCTGAAAGAATGGTAATATGGAGGCTGAAGTTTTGGATTAAAGAATATGGGTGTGAAGCGATATGTGGTATCAGAAACGGATATGCCGTCAAACACGCGGACAATTATTGACACTTTTCTTGAAGGTGACAATTAATATAGTGTGCCGGACGATTGTTATATACATAGCGTTTTAGGTTACCTTTAAAATAAGACTGATCTTATTTTAAATATATAGGAAAAGTGCGGATGTGATACTAAACATATTTAGCGGCTGACTATAAAAACAACAGAGGTGCGGGGAATGAACTTCCTCCGCACCTCTGTCGTTTATGAATGTTTTCGACTTGCGCCGTTATGCGTTGTATTCCTGCCAGCTCTTAATCTTGATGTCCTGCTCGCCGAGGGCGCAGAATGCTTCGATGAAGGCTTTGGCCAGACGGATGTTGGTCATCAGCGGGATGTTGTGGTCGATTGCCCCGCGGCGGATGCGGTAGCCGTTGGTCAGCTCGCGCCTTGAATGGTTCTTCGGAACGTTGATGATGAGGTCGAACTTGTGTTCGGCAATCATGTCCATCACGTTGTTCTCGCAGTTCTCGTCGGGCCATCCGACGGTTATCGCGCTTACGCCGTTCTCGTTGAAGAACTTGGCCGTGCCGGCTGTGGCGTAGACCTCATATCCCTTCTTGACGAGCTGCATGGCCGGTTCGAGCAGTGACACCTTGCCCTTGGCGCCGCCGGAAGAGATGAGGATGCGCTTCTCGGGGATGCGGTAGCCCGTGGCGATGAGGGCGTTGAGCAGCGCCTCGTTCATGTCGTCGCCCAAGCAGCCGACCTCTCCCGTCGATGACATGTCGACGCCGAGCACGGGGTCGGCGTTCTGCAGACGGGCGAATGAGAACTGTGATGCTTTCACGCCGATGCGGTCGATGTCGAACTCGCTCTTGTCGGGCTGTGCGTAGGGTGCGCCGAGCATTATCTTCGTGGCCGTCTCGATGAAGTTGCGCTTCAGAATCTTACTTACGAAGGGGAACGAGCGCGACGCGCGCAGGTTGCACTCGATTACCTTTATCTCGCGATTCTTGGCGAGGAACTGGATGTTGAACGGACCGCTGATGTTCAGCTCTTCCGCTATCTTGCGCGCGATCTTCTTTATCTGGCGCACTGTGGAGAAGTAGATGTTCTGCGCCGGGAATACCATTGTCGCGTCGCCCGAGTGGACGCCGGCATACTCGACATGCTCCGATATGGCGTATTCAACGACCTGACCCTTGTCGGCCACGGCGTCGAACTCAATCTCCTTTGTTTCCTGCATGAACTGCGAAACCACCACGGGGAACTCCTTGCTCACCTCGGTGGCCATCTTGAGGAAACGCTCCAGCTCGTCGAACGAGTGGCAGACGTTCATCGCCGCTCCCGACAGGACGTACGACGGACGTACGAGGACGGGGAAGCCGACCTTGTCGACAAACTCCTTGATGTCGTCGAACGATGTCAGCGCGCGCCATGCCGGCTGGTCGATGCCGAGCTTGTCGAGCATGGCCGAGAACTTGTCGCGGTTTTCGGCGCGGTCGATGTCGACGGGCGACGTGCCGAGAACGCTCACGCCGTTGCGGTGGAGCTTCATGGCCAGATTGTTCGGAATCTGACCGCCCACGCTCACAATCACGCCGCGCGGTGTCTCCAGGTCAATCACGTCGAGAACGCGCTCCAGCGAGAGCTCGTCGAAATAGAGGCGGTCGCACATGTCATAGTCGGTGGACACCGTCTCGGGGTTGTAGTTTATCATGATGGACTTGTATCCCAGCTTGCGCGCCGTGTTGATGGCGTTGACCGAACACCAGTCGAACTCAACGGACGAGCCGATGCGGTAGGCGCCGCTGCCGAGCACGATGACAGACTTCTCGTCGCTGCCGAAGCTGATGTCGTGGTCTTCGGTGGCGTATGTCATATACAGATAGTTGGTCAGTTCGGGATGCTCGCTCGCCACGGTGTTGATGCGCTTCACCGTGGGCAGGATGCCGCGCTGCTTGCGGTGGCGGCGCACTTCGAGATTCTCCTTCTCCATGTTTCCCGTCTGCGGTTTCAGCACGAAGCGGGCAATCTGGAAATCGGAGAAGCCGGCGCATTTCACTTCGCGCAGCAGTTCGTCTGGCAGTTCCTCCAGACTGTCGTATTCCATCAGCTTGTGCTTCAGGTCGACGATGTTCTTCAGGCGGTCGAGGAACCACGTGTCAATCTTGGTCAGCTCTTCGATGCGCTCGACGCTGTAGCCCTCCTCCAGTGCCTGTGCGATGGCGAAGATGCGCAGGTCGGTCGGATTGGCCAGCTCCTCGTCGAGGTTGTCGAAGCGGGTGTGGTCGTTGCCGACAAAGCCGTGCATGCCCTGACCGATCATGCGCAGACCCTTCTGTATCATCTCCTCGAACGAGCGTCCGATGGACATTATCTCGCCGACAGACTTCATCGATGAGCCTATCAGACGGCTCACTCCGGCGAACTTCGTGAGGTCCCAGCGCGGAATCTTGCATATCATATAGTCGAGCTGCGGGGCGACGTATGCCGAGTTGGGCGTGCCCATCTCTCCAATCTGGTCGAGCGTGTATCCGAGCGCAATCTTTGCAGCGACGAAAGCCAGCGGATATCCCGTGGCCTTTGAGGCGAGGGCCGACGAGCGGCTAAGACGGGCGTTGACCTCGATGATGCGGTAGTCGTTTGTCGTGGCGTTGAATGCGAACTGTATGTTACATTCGCCGACGATACCCAGATGGCGTACGCAGCGGATTGAAATCTCCTGAAGCATCTTCACCTGCTCATCCGTCAGCGAGCATGTCGGTGCGACGACGATTGATTCGCCAGTGTGTATGCCCAGCGGGTCGAAGTTCTCCATTGATGCAACGGTGAAGCAGTGGTCGTTGGCGTCGCGTATGACCTCAAACTCAATCTCCTTCCATCCCTTGAGCGATTCTTCCACGAGAATCTGCGGGGCAAACGTGAATGCGCTGCCGGCCAGTTCGGTGAAGACGTTCTCGTCGGGGCAGATGCCGGAGCCGAGACCGCCGAGGGCGTATGCCGAGCGTATCATCACCGGATAGCCGATGTTGCGTGCTGCTGCCAGTGCGTCGTCCATATTCTCCACGGCCTGGCTCACAGGAGTCTTCAGGCTGATTTCGTCGAGCTTCTTCACGAACAGGTCGCGGTCTTCGGTGTACATGATGGCCTCTACCGACGTGCCGAGCACCTCGACGCCATATTTTTTCAGCGTGCCGTTGAGATAGAGTTCCGTTCCGCAGTTCAGAGCGGTCTGTCCTCCGAATGCCAGCAGGATACCGTCGGGACGTTCCTTCTTTATAATCTCAGTTACGAAGTGTGTCGTTACCGGTTGGAAATACACCTTATCGGCAATACCTTCCGACGTCTGTATCGTAGCAATGTTCGGATTGACAAGCACCGACGCGATTCCTTCCTCACGTAGGGCTTTCAGAGCCTGCGAGCCCGAGTAGTCGAATTCGCCTGCCTGTCCAATTTTTAAGGCACCCGAACCCAATACGAGTACCTTTTCAATCTTTTTCTTCATAAAAATGGTTGTTTTCAAATGAGCTTCAGGGGAGGACGGTGCAACCAGACGCAGTGCAGGAGCTCCAGCAACTTGTCGGATGCAACATGTCCTCTGCAAAGATACGCTATTTATTTCATTTTCTTCACATACACGGCCGCTCTTTTTGTATATGTGATATATTTTTCATGTTTAATGAACTGAAAATGGATGTAATTTGAAAATTAATGCATTCCTGCACCGGACAGGGTGGGGTATAAAGCAGACGTCCCTTCTCTCCAAATGGAGAAATGGGACGTCTGTTGTTTGTTTGGAATAAATTATTTGAAAAATACTTTAGGCTTCTGCGTCGGGAATAACTGATACGACACTCTTGTTGTAGCGGCCCTTCTTGAAGTTCACGACACCGTCAACCAAAGCATAGAGCGTGTCATCCTTGCCGATACCCACGTTATTGCCCGGGTTGTGCTTTGTGCCACGCTGGCGAACGATGATGTTGCCGGCGATAACCTTTTGGCCACCCCAAATCTTAACGCCTAATCTCTGTGAGGCTGACTCACGGCCGTTCTTAGAACTACCAACACCTTTTTTATGTGCCATTTTTTACGTCCTCCTGATTTTTAAGCGATTACTTGTTTGATTTCAATCTCTGTGAACTGTGCGCGATGACCGTTCTTCTTGCGATAGTCCTTTCTGCGCTTCATCTTGAAGACGATGACCTTGTCACCCTTTACAAGAGGCTTAACCACTTCACATACTACCTTTGCACCGCTCACGGTGGGTGCACCTACCTCTACTGTGCCTTCTTTGTCAACGAGCAGCACCTTCTCGAATTCAACAGCCTGACCCTCTTTCGCGTCGCGAATGTGGTGAACAAAGAGCTTTTTGCCCTGTTCTGCCTTAAACTGCTGACCGTTAATTTCTACAATTGCGTACATTATTTATTGTTAAAACGGTTTTTCCGCAAGGCGGATAGGCATCGTGCCACCACTTATATGAGCCTTCACGGACTAAAATCGGCCGCAAAGGTACTACTTTTTGATGAATTAAGCATGTCAGGAAAGTGATAATATTGGTTTTGTTAACAATAATTAATTGTTGTCATTGCACTTTGCGGCAGTTTTGTTGGGGAGTAGCAGATTGTTGTGAACGTAATAGGTTCGTGCGCAGAGCTACAGAGACGAGAAACGTTATGGCGATGGATTTGGTGGCATGGACAGATGTGTGCTTTTTTGTGTCTTTGCGTTTGAGTATATAGACAAGGTTTCAAGATATGTTCCTATTATAAATAATGTGTCTTTATTTTATCCCGTGGGCTCTTCAAATGGCGGATCCGTATGTGTCATCAACTTCCGGACTTGGAATACGGGCAAAAAAATAAAGCGATTACCTTCACAGGCTGTCGCTTCATATCTTCAATAGGTATTAGTTCCTTTAAGGTAAAAAGATTGTTTTCAGGATAACGATTGCAAAGATAAGGTCTTTTTTTTATATCGCCAAGACTTTTTATCAATATTTTTTTAGAAATCATTGTGTGTGGGCACACGGCTGCAAAATAAGTGGCTTTTTAACATACCGTTTGGCTGTTATGGTGTATTTTCCGGGGTTTGGAAGTATTTGGTTGTGTGTCTGTGTGTCATGGTTGTGCTCATTTTTGAGTGTGTTTGTGTCTGAAAATATGTTTTGTGTGTCGATTTTTGTGCGTCGCACAGGCATATTCCCAGCGAATTTTCATGGATGGCGGAGTGGGGGACATTAGTGGTCCGACA
Source organism: uncultured Prevotella sp. (assembly GCA_900553965.1). GTDB lineage: Bacteria > Bacteroidota > Bacteroidia > Bacteroidales > Bacteroidaceae > Prevotella. Next base: position 5,393 of record USFX01000006.1, on the reverse strand, counting down.
GGTTGTAAAGGTAAAGACACAAAAGTGAAAGGTTTCTGTTCCTGTGGTATATGTAGTGTCACAATGACATTCTGCGCTTTTTGTGCCTTGGGGCTTCATTGATATAAATTACTTGTTATTCTAAAAAAGATGTGTAATCTGCGTTATGGCCGTTTGGTAAATTTGATATGGCGTTATGACGTGGGAGTGTCTATGACGTCAATGCGCTATGATATGTCAGGTCTGGTGTATCATAAAAATATCCCAAAATTTAACATTTGAAATTTCTCAAAAATAGAACAGAAAAGAGCCGGAATATTAACATTAATACGTCGCCGCTCCCTTGAAACTTTCCCGTTGCCGACCAATGAAGGCCTTCCGAGATTGTGACTGGGTTGCTTTTGCATGATGGCGGCGTGCTTATTGCAATGCAACGGGGCACCCGTCGCATTGCAATAAGGGCCTTACGGCAAAATAAAAGCGGACAAATTGTTGCACACTTTTGTTGCTTGTGTCGTAAAACTCTGTTGCTCAGGCAATAAAAAATGCACGCGCTATTCTCGCGAATTTGCAGCCAAATGATTTTTATTTCTGAATATCGCAAGGATTTTGAAGTGTTTGTCCGCTTAATTCCGAGTTTTTAACAGTTCATTATAGGCCGTAATGAGATCAACGGTAGCAATGTCTTTATATACGATAAATCATTTCGTCAGGATCTCGAACACGCTGACCACATGCTCCGCTATCTCACAGTCCTGTTCCTCGGTGCCCCCACCGACGCCTATTCCGCCGGCAATCCTGCCGTCGACGAACAACGGATAGCCGCCGGCAACGAGCGTGATGCGCGGGTCGCACGCCTGAACGGCCATCAGAGGCGCTCCCTCTGCTGCGGCCACGTCTTTTGTCCGGCATTGTGTCACGGCGGCGGTGTATGCCTTGCCCGGCACGAGCGTTATGCTCAGTACGAGGGCGTCGCCGTAGCGGCGGTATGCCCGCGGCAGTCCGTGACAGTCAGCAACGGCGAAGCTGATGTCTATGCCCAATTCTTTACTCTTTTCGCGCGCCACGGCGCACAGTTTGTCGACAAGTTCGTCCGACAAGATCTCTCTTTCATCTGTTTGTGCCATAATTGATGTGATTGAAAGGATTGCAAGCAACCCTGTTGTTAATAGTTTCTTCATTTATTATTGATGTTATTTCCGTTACTCCGTGATATTTATTTTTTCTATTGATGTTCATTTACGTTTTACGGCTGCAAAGTTACATAAACCGCAGTGGCTCTGCAATATGTGATAATTTTATCATAGTGTGATTCTTTTGTCATGCAACGGATATTCCGTAACTTTGCAGCCGGAACGAGAGCATGATACACCTTGCCAGACAAAAGAACCATCATGCCCGTCAGGTCAAAAGAGAAACAGAGAAAAAAGAAAGCGAATGTACGAACATAAGATACCACCGATAGACCTCGACTGCGGCGTTACGATTACGCAATATGTGATGGGCGGCAAGTGGAAGCCCTATCTGATAAACTGCATGACTCGGGGCATACACCGTCCCGTCGACTTCCAGCGCATGATAAACGGAGCCACGCGACGCGTTCTTGTGCAGCAGCTCGGCGAACTGGAGGCCGTGGGCGTGGCAAGGCGCATAGTATACAACACCGTGCCGATGAAGACGGAATATTTCCTGACGGAACTCGGCGAGTCGCTTATACCCATCATCCGCATGATGGACGCATGGGGCAACGATCACCGCGGAATGTTCAATGAGATGGGATTTCGGAAGGTTGAAGCTACAACTTGAGTATCACGGCCTTTTTAACTCATAAATCTCAAACGTCTGGTTGGGTCTGACGAACAGCATTATGATTTTGCCTGCACTAATTTTATAAATCATCCCGGCCTCGGAATTATCGCTGTCGTATGTCGTCTGCGGATCGTTGTTCACTGACCATCCGCCGAGGAAAACCATCTCCGTCGGCGTATTCTCATATACATATCCCGATTTGCGCTGGCTTCCGGATGTCTTTTCAAAGAACAGTTTTCCGTTTTTTTCCCTGAACCGGCACGCGAAGTAAGGATAAGAGAATATGCCCATATTGTTTACCTGTATCGACCTTACACGCCGGTAGGCTTTCAGCTCACTCGGAGAGACCGTCAGCGGCTTGCCCGTCAGCTGGTTTCTGACCATCGGTGCCTCCCTGATGCCGTAAGCATCATCACCGAGACCGTCAAGAATATCCAACGCCTTTTCCCTGCCTCCAACGAGCAGGAGATAGTCATCGGCATGTATGAGCCGGTTGAGCGCCGGAACGATATCGCAGGATGTGTCTGTCTTAACGGTATCCGCCGTTATTTCCATTGTCTCTGACGTTATATCCATTGTCTCCGAATGTCCGGAAGCTGGACATGCGACGGATTGCATCGCCGCAAATGCTATTGCTGCCGTTATGATATGATGTTTCATTGCTTCATTTATTATATAAAAAAGTTTTCTTCTTGTTTATGTATATATGCCTTTTTCAACGCTTATACAAAAGTACAAACAATATTCAAAGCTGCCAAATATATCCATACAGGATTGGTGCTCTGAAAGAAAAAGAGAAGTTGGAGGTGGAAAGACGGAGGCAGAACAGTATATGAAACCAAAAATATTCGTGTCGACACGAATATTTTGGTTAAATCGGAGAAAAATTCGTGTACACACGAAACTTTTTGCAAGAATATTCGTGCCGGCACGAATATTTCCAATGGCAACATTTAACATTTTATCAGTTATTGACAATTATTCTCAAAATAAAAGATTATCTTTGCAGAGTACAGCGCGAGCGGTGAACAGCAAATAAGACAAGAACCGCATACGGCTGTAGCACATTGAGAAAAAGAAAACGCCATGAGTTGCATTGCTGAAATATGCGCTCTCTTTATTGAGAGATGACTCTGCGGCCATAATAACATCTAAAAAAGGAGGTCCAAAACAGACAAAAAACGAAAGAAACGCAAAGGGAATGAAGCATTCGGAAGAGTGACATCCCACAGGTTGAGAATAATAAAAAACGCCGCTCAGGACGTGCGGCACAATCAATAAAACCGAGAAAGCGTTTCCATTCAGACAACTTGAAATGAACATATAAGACATATTGAGCTTTTAGCTCTTGTTCTCTCATTTTTCGAATACCGCCAAAACATTCGTCTTTCGAGAACAAGCAGATTGAAAGTTCACACTGATAGGGTGTGAACTGTTCGTTGCTTGTAGAAAGACAGGTCACTTGGCGGTAACCGGAAAAATGAGACAAGTAAAGAATGGTTTACGCCTTTTTCTATTAATAGACGATAACAAGAAAATATGAAAAAAATAATCTTATCATTTATATTTATGTGTATCACCGCTGTTTGTTTTGCACAAGAGAACAATGAGCACATGACATTCAAGGGTATCCCTATTGACGGAACGTTAAATAGTTTTGTGGCAAAACTAAAACAAAAAGGTTTCACGCAGACTGCAACCGACAGCGGGTTTGCGTTGTTGAACGGAGATTTCGCGTCATACAAAGATTGTAAAGTCGGGGTTGTATCATTGAAAGACAAAGATTTGGTCGTTAAAGTTGCTGTCATATTCCCATCTCATGATACGTGGTCATCGCTTGAAAACAACTATCTTTCATTGAAACGTATGCTTACGCAGAAATACGGTGACCCGTCAGATTGTGTTGAGACGTTCCAATCCTATTCACAGCCCAAAGATGACAATTCTAAAATGCACGAGTTGCAGATGGACAGATGCAAGTATTACACAATATTTGAAACACCCAAGGGAAGCATCGAACTGCAACTTTCCCATCAAAGTTTCAGTGAATGCTTTGTAGTACTTTCATATTATGATGCAATAAACCAGCAGGCTGTTATGTCCGATGCCATGGATGACCTATAATATTTAAATGTATTACTACTATGAAGAAGTTTGGAATATTCGGTGCGGGAATGATTTGCGGAGCATTGTTGATAATCCTATTAGGAATAGGTCTTTCAAGATGCTCATCGGAGACATACAACGGCATTACATTATTTGAAGAAGAGAGCGATTGCATAGGCGGAGACTCATTTAAGGTATTCCAGGTACTTGACTCAGGCGATGCATTAGCAAATGAAATTGGGAAATACTCTATACCAACGGGATTGGTAGTTCTTTTTATGAAAAAAGACGGTGCGTCCTATTATGATGACCAAGTGATAAAGCTTCCGTCAGAGAAATGCGTCAGACAAATAGGCGTATATAAATACCCTACGAAATCAGGATTCGAGAAAACCGTTCCGGTAGTAGATATATTTGAGAAATAAATACGCCATGTTATTCCTTATGAAGAAACATATCTTATTGCTATTGATAACAGTTATCAGCTTGACTTCATGCACTACAAGCAGGTCGGTCATTTCTGATTCAGCCAATCTTGATAAATATAAATATGCCTCGCTTACTGATGTGATGAACTACAACGGTTCGGCTGCATTAATGGATATAGAGGTGAAAGTATATGATGCACTGGAATCAACAAGATTAAAGATGATTGGTGACAGGCGTATCGGCGAACTTTCTCCCTTGCAGAAAGAACAGTTGCTGCTTGTCCGTTTTTCCGCATCACAGAATGACGAAGAATCAGTTGTCAGCGTAAATTTCGTAGACTATATGACAGGTAAACCTGTCGCCTCCTGCAGAGGAGCGTTCGGTCTGGGCTGGGATAGAAACGGAGACATGAAAGGAGCCATAAATCGGGTTGTTGAACAGATTAAAAAGTTGTTCTGAAATTGTTTTTTCAGAACAACTTTTGCCATCAGTAATACATATTGCAGTGCGGAGGATAAAACCGCTCCGCGCCAGCTTTTCTGTCATTCTCAATCTCTATCTTGCCCTCGCGCGCGAGCCAGCCGATGGCGGCGCACAGCTCATTAGGGACGAGGCCGCTCGCCTGACGCAGTTCGTCGAACGTCATGCCGCAGCTACCCTCAAGCGAATGCCAAACCGTTCCGGCATTCATTCCGATGTCATACTTTGTCATAATATGTTGTATTTAAATTATTCATTTTGATTCTTCATTCATTTGATTCTTCATTTCACTGTAGCGGATTTGCAATTTTCACTGTAGCGGATTTGCAATCCGCGTAAGTCTTTGGGTGGATTTGCAATCCACATCACAAAACTTTATATAATATCATAGTCATAAACATGTAGTATTTTAGTATGGATTACAAATCCATTCACAAACTTACGCGGATTACAAATCCGCTACAGCGTGAATTATTCATTCTTCACTCTTCATTCTTAATTTTGATTCTTCACTCTTCCCTCTTCCCTTTTATATATCCTTAATTCCGCAACACTATAATTTAACTTTATTTATAAGTTCCTGAGCAACA